>NZ_JBEPPZ010000023.1:0-1591 GCF_040547565.1 Marinobacterium sp. MBR-109 | reverse complement strand
CTAGCAGTCTGTCGGGTTTTCGATAGCCCTGTGAGATAATCCCCCTATTATCGAGATCGAGCTATGACCGGAACGTCATCATGAGCCGCTTTATTCCAGTAGACCGCCAGACCGATTACCTGCTGCCACCTTCAGTTGATGAGTGGTTGCCCGATGAGCATCTGGCGCGTTTTGTCGTTGATGTGGTCGAGCAGCTGGACTTGTCTTCGCTGACACAACAGTATGCTGGCCGAGGCCATAAGGCGCATCATCCTGCGGTATTGCTGAGCCTGCTGATCTACGGCTACGCCACTGGCGTGATCTCCAGCCGCAAGATCGAACGCGCCACCTACGACTCGATTGCCTTCCGCTACCTGGCCGCGAACACTCATCCCGACCACGATACGCTGGCCACTTTCCGCCGTCGCTTTCTACCCGAACTGGAGCAATTGTTTGTTCAGGTACTGTTGCTGGCACGTGAGATGAAGCTCCTCAAGTTCGGCACCATCGCCCTCGATGGCACCAAGGTTAAAGCCAATGCCAGCAAGCACAAGGCGCTGTCCTATGGACATGCCAAGAAGCTGGAGGCTCAGCTCAAGACCGAGGTAAACGCCTTGATTCAACGGGCCGAGGCGGCCGACAACGATGTCGCGACCGATGGTATGGACATTCCGGCCGAAATCGCGCGGCGTGAAGCCCGTTTGGCAGCCATTGCAGAGGCAAAGCTCAAAATCGAAGCCCGTGCGCAAGAACGGGATGCAGCAGAACACACCGCTTACCAGGATAAAACAGCCAATCGCGATGCGCAGCGAAAGGCAGGCAAAAAGCCGCGTGGGCGTGACCCCAAGCCCCCGATGGGTGGTCCACGCGATAAGGATCAGGTGAACCTCACGGATCCGCAGTCACGCATCATGCCGGTCACGGGTAAGGGCTTTGATCAGTGCTATAACGCCCAGGCAGCGGTGGATACTGAGAGCATGTTGGTCACCTCTATCCACGTCACGCAGGCGACGAATGACAAGCAACAAGTCATGCCGCTGCTGAACGCATTGACCGCCTTGCCAGCCTCATTGGGCAAGGTGACCCATCTGCTGGCGGATACCGGTTACTTCAGTGCTGAGAATGTTAAGGTGTGCGGCCAGCAAGGTATTGAGCCTCTTATTGCTATGAAACGAGACGTCCACCACCTGCCACTGTTCGAGCGTTTTGCGGCCGAGCCATTGGCGCCGGACAGTGAAGATCCCGTTGAACAGATGGCCTATCGCCTGAAAACACAGGCCGGTCGGGCCCGTTATGCCCTGCGCAAACATACTGTGGAACCTGTGTTCGGCATCATCAAACACGTTATGGGGTTCAGGCAGTTCTCACTCAGAGGGCTGGACAACGTCAGTGGTGAGTGGCGTTTGGCTACCCTGGCATGGAATATCAAGCGTATGCATCGCTTAGTGGTGAGCTGACAGACACTGCTGGAAATGAGCGCCTGTGACAGCCGCATAGGGATCGAGCAGCGGTAAAGCGAATGCACAGGTCATGATGGCTGTCTGGCGATCATTGAAAGCGATAAAGGGCTCTGTCACTCCGACGAGCCACGTTAATCCGACAGACTGCTAGA
>NZ_JBEPPZ010000022.1:0-1669 GCF_040547565.1 Marinobacterium sp. MBR-109 | reverse complement strand
CGGTAACTGTCAAGGTATCTGTCGCCCTGTCTGATTTTTATGCAGCCATTCGCACTGTCTCAGTGACCACTTTCCGCTCTGGATTCAACGACACTAATGTCCCCGGTTCCCAGTTACGGGTGTCACCGCTCCAGCGCTCAGGATGTGCCGTTCTGGCTGCAAGGTTGAGTGCATGGCGCTTCGCCAGTATGGCCTTGTCCTCCCCGGTATGGCGCTGCATCGGCGTCACGAAACGGATAGCACTGTGACGATGTTCATGGTTATACCACTGCACGAAGCCGTGCACCCACTGCTGAGCTGCCGTTAGATCAGCAAAGCCATTGGCAGGATAGTTCGGCACATACTTGCAGGTGCGGAACAGGGCCTCGGAGAAGGCGTTATCGTTGCTCACACGCGGCCGACTGAACGATGGCTGGATCTGTAGATCCCGCAGCTTTTCCAGCAAGGTCGCGCCTTTGAAGGGGCTACCGTTATCGGCGTGTAACACCAGCGGTTGGCCCACGATATTCTCGGCCAGCACCGCCCGCTCAATGACAATACGGGAGTTGGCGGCGGACTCTCCCAGGAAAGCCTCCCAGCCCACCACCTTGCGGCTGAAGATATCGAGGATCATCACCAGATAATAGTAGGTTCCCTTGGCTGGGCCGGGGAGCCAGGTACAGTCCCACGACCAGACCTGGTTAGGTGCTGTTGCCGTATGCGTGGTCGGTGCTGGCTGTGATTTACGGGCTTTGGCACGACCACGGTGAGCCAGTTGACCATGCTTGCGCAGCACACGATAAAAACTGGAAACTGATGCGATATAACGCTGCTCTTCGTCCATCAACCGCACAACGATCTGATCCGGTGGCAGGTCAGCAAACTCATCCCGGTGACACTGCTTCAGGATCTCGGACTCTTCCTCTGCGGTTAGTGCATTGGCAGGCACCGGGCGCTCGGCCAAGGGGCGCCGATCAGCTGTAATCTCACCTGCCTGCACCCAGCGTTGATGCGTTCGGATCGAGATCCCTATAACGTCACACGCAGCGGTCAGGGTTGAGCCGTCTTCGCAGGCATCGGCGATCAGCTGTACGGCGTGTTGGCGATCCTCGATGCTGATCATGACTCCTCGTCCCCCCAGATCGCCCGTGCTTTTTTTGACAGCGTCAGCAGTGCAGCCGTCTCCGCCAGTGCGGCATTTTTGCGTTGCAGCTCTCGCTCCAGCTCTTTAATACGCTTGCGCTGCTGTTTGGCTTCATCGGCTTCTCGACAACGCTCGTCATAGGACAGGCTGGCCGCTTGCTCGCAATCATGTCGCCAGCGTTGCAGTTGCTCAGGGTAGAGACCCCGCTGACGGCAATAGGCAGCGACCTCTTCGGTGTTCATTGCTGCGGTCTCAATCACCGCTGCAAACTTGTCACGGGAGGACCAGCCTTCTACGCCTTCATCACTGGCATCGGGCAGGCAGCGTCCTTCAGCGCGCGCTTCTTTGCGCCATTTATAAACAGTAGCTGAGGAAATGCCTTCCTCGCGGGCAACGTCTTCGACGCTCTGGTTGTAGGGCGGTAACAGCTTGGCCACAACGGCCTGACGTCGCTCATCGGAGTAACGAGGCATACAGATCTCCAAACGCCCCTGAGTGAATAAGAGAGTTTAACAAAGGACGCGACAACTATCCTGACAGAGGGGG
>NZ_JBEPPZ010000021.1:0-1848 GCF_040547565.1 Marinobacterium sp. MBR-109 | reverse complement strand
AAAAAACGGTTGACACTGAAACGGGCTGCGGTAGAATACGCGCCTCGCTTGAGACAACAGGTTGCACCGAGCAGTTCAACGGTGCGGTTGGTCAAGCCCGCTCTTTAACAAATTGATCAGGTAATATGTGTGGGCGCTTGTCAGGATTGAGCACACAAAGCTTAATCAAGGCAAGCAACCTAACTGAATATTCATTTAGCGTTGTGTAATACCTTGAGCCGAACGAGAAGCTGCTTGCAGCTTTAAGTTCACAAGATTTTAAACTGAAGAGTTTGATCATGGCTCAGATTGAACGCTGGCGGCAGGCCTAACACATGCAAGTCGAGCGGTAGCACAGAGAAGCTTGCTTCTTGGGTGACGAGCGGCGGACGGGTGAGTAACGCGTGGGAATCTACCTGGTAGTGGGGGACAACAGTCGGAAACGACTGCTAATACCGCATACGCCCTTCGGGGGAAAGTGGGGGATCTTCGGACCTCACGCTATCAGATGAGCCCGCGTCGGATTAGCTTGTTGGTGAGGTAAAGGCTCACCAAGGCGATGATCCGTAGCTGGTCTGAGAGGATGACCAGCCACACTGGGACTGAGACACGGCCCAGACTCCTACGGGAGGCAGCAGTGGGGAATATTGGACAATGGGGGCAACCCTGATCCAGCCATGCCGCGTGTGTGAAGAAGGCCTTCGGGTTGTAAAGCACTTTCAGCTGTGAGGAAAGGCGAGTGGTTAATACCCGCTTGCTGTGACGTTAACAGCAGAAGAAGGACCGGCTAACTCCGTGCCAGCAGCCGCGGTAATACGGAGGGTCCGAGCGTTAATCGGAATTACTGGGCGTAAAGCGCGCGTAGGTGGTTCAGTCAGTCAGATGTGAAAGCCCCGGGCTCAACCTGGGAACTGCACCTGATACTGCTGAGCTAGAGTACGGTAGAGGGCAGTGGAATTTCCGGTGTAGCGGTGAAATGCGTAGAGATCGGAAGGAACACCAGTGGCGAAGGCGACTGCCTGGACTGATACTGACACTGAGGTGCGAAAGCGTGGGTAGCAAACAGGATTAGATACCCTGGTAGTCCACGCCGTAAACGATGTCAACTAGCCGTTGGGGGACTTGATCCTTTAGTGGCGAAGCTAACGCGATAAGTTGACCGCCTGGGGAGTACGGCCGCAAGGTTAAAACTCAAATGAATTGACGGGGGCCCGCACAAGCGGTGGAGCATGTGGTTTAATTCGAAGCAACGCGAAGAACCTTACCTACTCTTGACATCCAGAGAACTTTCCAGAGATGGATTGGTGCCTTCGGGAACTCTGAGACAGGTGCTGCATGGCTGTCGTCAGCTCGTGTTGTGAAATGTTGGGTTAAGTCCCGTAACGAGCGCAACCCTTATCCTTATTTGCCAGCGAGTAATGTCGGGAACTCTAAGGAGACTGCCGGTGACAAACCGGAGGAAGGTGGGGATGACGTCAAGTCATCATGGCCCTTACGAGTAGGGCTACACACGTGCTACAATGGCCGGTACAGAGGGCTGCAAACTCGCGAGAGTAAGCCAATCTCACAAAACCGGTCGTAGTCCGGATCGCAGTCTGCAACTCGACTGCGTGAAGTCGGAATCGCTAGTAATCGTGAATCAGAATGTCACGGTGAATACGTTCCCGGGCCTTGTACACACCGCCCGTCACACCATGGGAGTGGGTTGCACCAGAAGTAGCTAGTCTAACCTTCGGGAGGACGGTTACCACGGTGTGATTCATGACTGGGGTGAAGTCGTAACAAGGTAGCCCTAGGGGAACCTGGGGCTGGATCACCTCCTTAAACGATTGCGAAGTTCTGGCAAGCGTTCACACATATTACCTGATC
>NZ_JBEPPZ010000020.1:0-2360 GCF_040547565.1 Marinobacterium sp. MBR-109 | reverse complement strand
GCCGAGGGCTCCAGATTGTTGGCTTTGGCCGTTTCGATCAGGGAGTAACAGGTAGCACTGGCGTGAGCGCCCTGCGGGGTATCCGCGAACAACCAGACCTTGCGCCCCACAGCGAACGGACGGATGGCATTCTCGGCCAGTACGTTGCTGATGTGCAGGTCACCCCGCTCACAGTAGCCGATCAGGGTGGGCCACTGGTTCAGGGTGTATTCCATAGCTTTGCGAGTTAGCCCGCCTTTCATCACGCGACCCACGTTGGCGTCCAGCCAGGTCTTGAAGGCTTCCAGTCGAGGCAGGCTCGATGCCTGACGGATCTGATAGCGTTCGGCCACGCTCAGGTCCTTGATCTGACGCTCGATGGTATACAGTTTGTTGATGTGACTGAGTGCCACATCCGCTTTGGACAGCCTGGCCTGTTTGCCTTTACCCGCCGGCTTGGCCGCTTTGGTCGCTTCGATGAACTTGCGGCGGGCGTGATCCCAGCAGCCGATCCGTGTCAGCTTATTGGCTGAGCAGATCTGCGCATAACCGGAGTAACCATCCGCCTGCAGCACACCCTTGAAGTCATCAAGCAGGCGCACGGGCACCGCTCCACTTCGAGAGGGATCATAGGCGAACAGGACGGAAGGTTGGCCCGGTGGACCACCACGGGTCACCCACATCCATTTATCGGATTGGGCGGTTTTGCCATCTTCTTTGAGTACCTGGATCCGGGTTTCATCAGCCTGCAGATAGGCCGCACTGTTCTGCGCTTCCCGCATCAGATGGATCAGGGGTTTGAACACCTCATTCAGACGGATGATCCAGTGCGCCATGCTGGTGCGGCTCAGCTCATGGCCCAGACGTTTGAACATCTGCTCTTGCCGGTACAGCGGCAGACCATCGGCATATTTCGAGGTGATCAGGTAGGCCAGCAGGGCCGGGGTGGCGATGCATTTGCCCAGCGGGTGTGTCGGGCGAGCCGCAGCGACGATACGCTCATCGCCGTCCTGCTCGAACACCGCTTTTTCCTGCCAGTATTCCAGCACTTTGAGCTGAGCCGGGATGTACTCCAGCTCTTCCTTCACCTTGGTGAAGAAGGTTTTGACCGCACCGGCCTTCTCTTCATCACTCAGCAGCAGCTCGATGCGCTCACGCAGCAGGTGATCGGAGAAGCCGCGCTGACGGCGTTTGGGTGCAGACGCGGCAGCAGGAGTATCGTCTTCAGCGGCTTCAACATCGTCCGGGAGCTGATCCCGCAGCTGATCGATCTCGGCTTCCAGTTCGGACTCATCGAAGAGGTGGATCTGGTGGGCCGTTTTCTCACTGCTGGCTGCGAACCGTTGGATGCGCTGCAAGCGCAGCATCTCTTCCAGCAACAGGATGTACTGCTCGCGCTGCTGGAGTTGCCGGTCACGCTCTTTGACGACCTGATCCCGCTGCTCAAGCTCACCCTCTTTCGAGGCCAGTTGCTGCTGCAGCCCGGCCACCATCGACAGCAAGTCAGCGGTCGATAAACTGCTGATATCAGGCGTCTTTGAGGTGGTTTCGGGCTGTGTTTTCATGGGCAAAATTATATCAAAAACAGCCAGTTGGTGCACCCAAAATTGACTACCCAATGGCCTCATAATGGAGCGTTTTATGGCCCTGCAGCAGGCTGATATCATAGCCATCGAGCAACCAGTTGATCTGCTCGCCGGTCAGCGGCATCAGCTCATCGGCCGGGCTTGGCCACTTGAATTTCTCTTCGGCCAGCGCCTTGTAATAGAGGATAAAACCGTTGTCTTCCCACATCAGGCACTTGATCTTGTTACGCTGCCGGTTGGTGAACGCATACAGGGCACCAGTGAAGGGGCTACGCCCTAACTCCTGCTCAATCAGCACCGCCAGGCCATTGGCTTGCTTGCGAAAATCAATGGGCTCACGGTACAGATAGATCTCGGGCATGGACCGAGAGGGACGCAGATACCGCGGTTTCATCAGAGCTGCCTCAGGATTGCACCGAGCAGATCGACATTACCGGCATGCAGGCCTGTAATGGCCATGCCACCCGGAAGCCTCAGGGTCAGATCACTCGACACCGGTGTAGCGGCCAGCTGGGTGACGCGAGCAAAGCTGGATGTAGGCACACGCTCGATCTCGGTCGCATCATCTGTACCTTCGAGCTTGCGGCGCCAATAGACAAACTGGTGATAGGACAGTGATTGCTGTTTGCAGAAAGCAGCACCGGATAGCCCGGTATCACGCCAGTGTTCAATGTGCTGTTGCCAGTAGTGTGTGCGCTCGGTTGAGTTCATGATGGATTCCTCGCGTAGGTGACGATGGAATCAGTGTGGGGCGGTTAGTGGCTGGAAAAAAGGGGCTGATTTAAGGGCGCTTAC
>NZ_JBEPPZ010000019.1:0-3212 GCF_040547565.1 Marinobacterium sp. MBR-109 | reverse complement strand
CAGACGCCTTCGGGTTATATGGTCAAGTGAATAAGCGTGCACGGTGGATGCCTTGGCAGTCAGAGGCGATGAAGGACGTAGTAACCTGCGATAAGCCTCGGGGAGTCGGTAAACAGACTTTGATCCGAGGATTTCCGAATGGGGAAACCCACCCGCTTGCGGGTATCTCTTAGCTGAATACATAGGCTTAGAGAGGCGAACCCGGGGAACTGAAACATCTAAGTACCCGGAGGAAAAGAAATCAACCGAGATTCCCTTAGTAGCGGCGAGCGAACGGGGACCAGCCCTTAAGCTGTGTTGTGGTTAGCAGAACGCTCTGGAAAGTGCGGCCATAGTGGGTGATAGCCCCGTATGCGAAAACCTATATGCAGTGAAATCGAGTAGGACGGGACACGTGTTATCCTGTCTGAATATGGGGGGACCATCCTCCAAGGCTAAATACTCCTGACTGACCGATAGTGAACCAGTACCGTGAGGGAAAGGCGAAAAGAACCCCTGTGAGGGGAGTGAAATAGACCCTGAAACCGTGTACGTACAAGCAGTGGGAGCCGTTTTCGGACGGTGACTGCGTACCTTTTGTATAATGGGTCAGCGACTTACTTTCAGTGGCAAGCTTAACCGTTTAGGGGAGGCGTAGGGAAACCGAGTCTTAATAGGGCGATCAGTCGCTGGGAGTAGACCCGAAACCGGGCGATCTATCCATGGGCAGGTTGAAGGTTGAGTAACATCAACTGGAGGACCGAACCGACTACCGTTGAAAAGTTAGCGGATGACCTGTGGATCGGAGTGAAAGGCTAATCAAGCCCGGAGATAGCTGGTTCTCCTCGAAAGCTATTTAGGTAGCGCCTCATGTCTCACCTTGGGGGGTAGAGCACTGTTTCGGCTAGGGGGTCATCCCGACTTACCAACCCGATGCAAACTCCGAATACCCAAGAGTGCAATCATGGGAGACACACGGCGGGTGCTAACGTCCGTCGTGGAAAGGGAAACAACCCAGACCGCCAGCTAAGGTCCCAAAGTTCTGGTTAAGTGGGAAACGATGTGGGAAGGCTCAGACAGCTAGGAGGTTGGCTTAGAAGCAGCCACCCTTTAAAGAAAGCGTAATAGCTCACTAGTCGAGTCGGCCTGCGCGGAAGATATAACGGGGCTCAAACCAGACACCGAAGCTGCGGATGCCTTAGGGCATGGTAGAGGAGCGTTCTGTAAGCCGTTGAAGCCAAAGGTGTAAACCATGGTGGAGGTATCAGAAGTGCGAATGCTGACATAAGTAACGATAAAGGGGGTGAAAAACCCCCTCGCCGGAAGACCAAGGTTTCCTATCCAATGCTAATCAGGGTAGGGTGAGTCGGCCCCTAAGGCGAGGCAGAAATGCGTAGTCGATGGGAAACAGGTTAATATTCCTGTACCGGCTGTAACTGCGATGAAGGGACGGAGAAGGCTAGGCCAGCGCGGCGATGGTTGTCCGCGTTTAAGGGTGTAGGCTGGGAGAGTAGGCAAATCCGCTCTCCCTTAAGGCTGAGACCTGATGACGAGTCTCCATGTGAGACGAAGTGGTTGATGCCAAGCTTCCAGGAAAAGCTTCTAAGCTTCAGGTTACAGACGACCGTACCCCAAACCGACACAGGTGGTCAGGTTGAGAATACCAAGGCGCTTGAGAGAACTCGGGTGAAGGAACTAGGCAAAATGGTGCCGTAACTTCGGGAGAAGGCACGCCGGTGTCGGTGACGAGATTTACTCTCTGAGCTGAGGCCGGTCGAAGATACCAGGTGGCTGCGACTGTTTATTAAAAACACAGCACTCTGCAAACACGAAAGTGGACGTATAGGGTGTGACGCCTGCCCGGTGCCGGAAGGTTAATTGATGGGGTTAGCTCACGCGAAGCTCTTGATCGAAGCCCCGGTAAACGGCGGCCGTAACTATAACGGTCCTAAGGTAGCGAAATTCCTTGTCGGGTAAGTTCCGACCTGCACGAATGGCGTAACGATGGCCACACTGTCTCCACCCGAGACTCAGTGAAATTGAACTCGCTGTGAAGATGCAGCGTCCCCGCGGCTAGACGGAAAGACCCCGTGAACCTTTACTATAGCTTCACAGTGGACTTTGACATTACTTGTGTAGGATAGCTGGGAGGCTTTGAACCCTGGACGCCAGTTCAGGTGGAGCCAACCTTGAAATACCAGCCTGGTACTGTTGAGGTTCTAACTCAGATCCGTTATCCGGATCGAGGACATTGTGTGGTGGGTAGTTTGACTGGGGCGGTCTCCTCCCAAAGCGTAACGGAGGAGCACGAAGGTACCCTCAGGCTGGTCGGAAATCAGCCAATGAGCGCAAGAGTAGAAGGGTGCTTGACTGCGAGACAGACACGTCGAGCAGGTGCGAAAGCAGGTTCTAGTGATCCGGTGGTTCTGTATGGAAGGGCCATCGCTCAACGGATAAAAGGTACTCCGGGGATAACAGGCTGATACCGCCCAAGAGTTCACATCGACGGCGGTGTTTGGCACCTCGATGTCGGCTCATCACATCCTGGGGCTGAAGCCGGTCCCAAGGGTATGGCTGTTCGCCATTTAAAGTGGTACGCGAGCTGGGTTTAGAACGTCGTGAGACAGTTCGGTCCCTATCTGCCGTGGGCGTTTGAGATTTGAGAAGAGTTGCTCCTAGTACGAGAGGACCGGAGTGAACGAACCTCTGGTGTTCCGGTTGTCACGCCAGTGGCATTGCCGGGTAGCTACGTTCGGACAGGATAACCGCTGAAAGCATCTAAGCGGGAAGCCCCCTTCAAGATGAGATCTCACCGGGGCCTTGAGCCCCCTGAAGAGCCGTCCGAGACCAGGACGTTGATAGGCTGGGTGTGTAAGCGTTGTAAGGCGTTGAGCTAACCAGTACTAATGGCTCGTGAGGCTTGACCATATAACGCCCAAGGCGTTTGGATGAATGGTTCGACTGGAAACAGTCAAAGAAACACGATTATCAGCTCGCAAGAGCACCGGTTGAACGCTTGTAGCGACAACACAGACAATCAGAGCAGCGTGACACACAGGCACGACGCTCATTCAGATCCGGTTTGTACCAGTTTTGCCTGGCGACCATAGAGACGTGGAACCACCTGATCCCATACCGAACTCAGCAGTGAAACGCGTCATCGCCGATGGTAGTGTGGGGCTTCCCCATGTGAGAGTAGGTCATCGCCAGGCACTTAATACCAGAAACCCCGG
>NZ_JBEPPZ010000018.1:0-21038 GCF_040547565.1 Marinobacterium sp. MBR-109 | reverse complement strand
GTATTGTTCTGGACGGTGTGCCTTTGCACATTATTCAGCGCGGGAATAACCGTGCTGTTACCTTTTTTGCTGAAGATGATTATCTGTTCTACCTTGAACAGCTACGCGAACTCTGCGTTGAACATGGCATTCAGCTGCATGCCTATTGTCTGATGACAAACCACGTCCACCTGCTTGTTACACCGACTGTCGGAAGTGCCGTATCCTCCTTGATGAAGCATTTAGGCCAGCGTTACGTGCAGCGTATCAATCGGCTGTACCAGCGTACAGGCACGCTTTGGGAAGGTCGCTTTAAATCGTCCCTGATAGCAAGCGAACACTATATGCTGAGCTGCTACCGTTACATTGAACTCAATCCCGTCAGGGCTGGCATGGTGGCGCATCCTGCAGAGTACCGCTGGTCGAGTTATCGGTTTAATGCCCAGCAGGCGCTTGGACCATGGATTACACCGCATGAAAGCTATCTTGCTTTGGGGACCAGCGTGTCAGAGCGGCAGTTTGCCTATCGTGACTTGTTTCGCTTTGCGCTGGAGGATGGGCTGGTCGACCAAATGCGGAGAGCCATGAGCAGCGGGCATCCATTTGGCAATGAGCGCTTCCGCGCCGAGATAGAAAATGCCACTGGTGCACGGTTTGGCACCGGAAGGCCTGGGCGGCCACGATCCACAGGGGGGCATGAGAAATGATAAACGACGGCCCCCGTTTACTATTATCCTCCAGAGCCTGCCAAAACCTTTATCTGTGATGGTCAGAAACACTGCAACGTTGTTAACTTGCCAGTAGGTTGCTGTGCAACTATAGTTGGTCGCATGAGCAGGAGGCTCGATGAGTAAGAGTGAAAAATTGCTTTCGAAGCTGGAATCCGCAAACAATACGTTTGCATGGTCTGATCTTGTTACTTTGCTTGCCCATCTGGGCTATGAAATGCAGGAAATGGCAGGCTCACGAGTGCGGTTTTATAACGCAGATACCGGCCACATGATGCGTCTGCATAAGCCCCATCCGGAAAGCTATATTAAAGGGGGCGCATTGAAAGATGTGCGTACTGCACTAAAGCGGGAGGGTTATTTGTGACATATCTCAAGTATAAGGGGTACCTGGGCACAATTGAGCCAGATCTCGAAAGTGGCGCCTTGTATGGGAAATTGGCGTTCATCCGCGACTTGGTCACGTATGAGGCCATTGATCTGAAATCACTTGAGCATGAGTTCAGAGCTTCAGTTGATGGATATCTTGAAGATTGTAAAGAGCTTGGTAAAGCGCCCGATACTCCCTGTAAGGGATCGTTCAATGTGAGGGTCGGTCACGATCTTCATATGGCTGCCAGTGTGGTGGCCAGTCGAGAAAATATTTCACTCAACGACCTGGCGCGTCGTGCTTTGAGTGAATACATCATGAATCATGCAGAGTAAAGGGGATGGACCCCATTTCCGCTTTCTGTTGATCACTTGATGAACTTTAGATCGGCCTTGCGGCGTTTCTTGGCTTTATCATAAAAATTCTCGTGCGGGCCTATGTTTAAAAGATGCAGATTAAGCTGCTCCTTTTGCCAGTTGTAGCCCAGCAGAACCTGCTGCCCATTCAGGCTGAATTTGTGGACGCGGAGATAACTGAGATCTCCTTTTTTCTGCTCTCCAATTTCAGGGTCGTCAATGATGGCGTCTATCTCATCTTCAATGATGACGACATCTTCATCAGGGAGCTTATCGAGCGCCTTCTTAAAGACAGGGCTCTCATATACGTTAACGGGTTGCGCGTTTTGTTCTCCGGACATATTTGGTTACCTTACCGGCGGAAACAGCCTCACGGGCGATCAGCGCCTCGCGGATGAACTCATAGGGAAGATCTGGATTGTCTTCGACAATTTGCCCAATCTTCGCCCAGTGTTCGATCTGCTTCGGCACTGTACGGTGAGAGGCTGCTGAGTGAATTTTTACGTCCTCGACGAACGCATCGTCAAGTCGAACACTAGTAGCCATTTTTCTTTCCTCATTGCGTTGTAAGCGGACTTTTCTTTCAGTTATCAGTGTCTTTTCTTTGTCATCGGCCTTATGGTTGGTCTTATGTTGCGACAATTTGTCGCAAAGTGCAACGCTTGCTTGTGCCGAATATTGGTGGCTATGAGAGCAAAAATGGGACAGACCCCGTTTACTGCTTAACAACACAATAGCATTGCCTGATTTGGCTTCGAAAGGCTTCGCTGGTTGCTGCCCAGTCCAGTAGATCAACCCGCCACGGCAGGTCAGAGTCTGAAAACTCAGCGTTTATGACAGCGAGTTGCTGCAGGGGCAAAGGCTCCTCGCTGATAATCGCCAGGTCCAGATCAGAATAACGCTTGGCGTTATGGCGTGCGCGTGAGCCAAATGCCCATACTTCGTAGTCAGGCAGGTGTTTTTCCAGAATATCGGCCACTATCGCCCAATGACGCGGCTCGATTTCAATATCAGGCAGTGGGAGCGGCATTGCGGGCTTCCAGTTGTTGCAACAGAGCCTTTGCATCGTGGATGAATACTTTGGTTTGCTGCCAGACGATCTCGGCCTTTCCGTGATCGTAGGTGTGTGAAGTGATGTTGCGCATTTGACGATAACCGAGCCAGGCTTCTACATCACTCAGTAGCCCTCTTTCGCCGCCGTAGCGGAGCAGGTCACGAAAGCTGGAGTGATCGATCTCGTCAGGGCTGCTGCCTCCAGTTCCAACTGTCTACGCAGCATCTTGACGCAAATTTCATACACGAATTCAAAGTTTTGAATGACCCCTGCAATGAGTGTGTTCCGCACCTTATGGTTCTGCTGGTTAAACCATGAGATATCGCTGACTACCTCGATACCGTCTTCCAGTGACTGGATGGCATCGCGTAATGGGCTCAGGTCCAATGTGTATGCAAGGGGAGTGTCGGTCATTTGCAAGATCCTGTTGTGTCAGTAAGGCGAAGGAGGAAAAGGGACAGACCCCGTTTACCCGGACCCCGTTTACCTGCGCGTTCGTCCTGCCCGGCATTATAGCCTGTCTTGCTACCTCAACCGACAGGCTTGAAAAAGGGACAGACCCCGTTTACCTGGCGACTTGTTTTTAACTAAACTTTCTATAATATTTTAAGATGTTTAGTTAAAATCTGGGCTGTATGCCTTGAGCGTGAGAGCGGGGTTTGCCAATATGGGATATAGGCGGCTGGAGTCTGAACAGATTCGTGTTGCTGTTAATGCGCGTCAGTTGTTTGAGCAGCTGGAGCAGCACCGCCTGCAGGCAGATAGCGTTGCAGGCTCTATGCATTGGAAAACGATCAGTGGTCGTGAATACCTTTATCGTGCCTATTCCTATGGCAAGAACCGATCACTGGGTCCACGTTCCGCCGAAACTGAACGCGTCAAGGAGCAATTTGAGTGTCGACAGTCAAACTACAAGGCTCAAGAGGCAGCTTATCGTGATCAATTCAAAAGGCATGCGGCGTATATCAAGGCAAATCATCTTAATCGCTTCCCGCTTGCTGGTGCGCGTGTACTTCGTGCACTGCACAAACACAAGATACCCTATCGTTTGATCGGTACAAATGCCCTGTATGCGTTTGAAGCCAGAGCCGGGGTTATGATCCAGTCTGAGCACCTTGCAACCGAAGATATGGATGTATTGATGGATGCACGCCAAGGGATGCGAATCGTATCGGGCTTGCAGCCGCGTTCATTGCTGTCACTGCTTCAGAGAAGTGACAAAAGTTTTCGCAAAGTTTCGTCTTCGCCCTTTGAGTTTGCTGCTGCAAACGATAAGGGGTATCGGGTGGATTTTATTACACAGGGGGCTGGTTCGCCCATGCAGCGAAGCGCATTTGATGAACTATTGGAGAAGGAGGATCTGCACCCCGTCGCGATCGATGCCCTGAAGTGGCATGTGTCAGCGCCGCATTATGATGCGGTGGTATTCGATGAACAGGGAATGCCGCTGCGTGTTGCGACTGTTGATCCGCGTGCTTTTGTGCTCCATAAATGGTTTGTCAGCCAGCAGCCTGATCGCGAACCAATGAAACGAATCCGTGATGAAGATCAGGCTCGGCTGGTTGCAACGATGATACGCAATGAGCTGACTGATCTGCCTTTGACCCGCGCAATCAGCCGGATATTTCCGCATGCACTTCAAGTCCAGGCAGTAGATGCAATGGATGAGTTTTCGCTTTAGAACAATGGGAAAAATGGGGACAGACCCCGTTTATCCACCGTTTATCCAAAGTGGGGGCAGACCCCGTTTATCCGCGGTTGCCCTGCCCCTGATAAGTGGGGCAGGTTTAGTCGTGTCCTTTAGTTGCCGGTGATTTCATACCAGTCAATTTTGTCGCCGTTGAGGCCGCCGCTTATCCCGCTACCGGCCATATCCAAGGCTTCACTGCTGTAAAGTACCTCGGGGTTGCCAGTTCCGACAAAAGGCCTGTAGTCATCAGGGCAATCAGTTGCATCAACTATAACAGCACCAAAAATGTAGGGTGTGCCCTTAAAAGATAATGAGTTGCAGTCCTTGATGATGATGAGGCCGGCAAAGTAGCCGTTACCTTTGGCCTCCAGCACGTTTGAGGTGCCATTGGCGCCCTTGCCTTCGACGATAAGGATGCCGTGATGGTTGTCGCCAATAGGGATGTCGCCGTTAAATTCGTTAGTATTGACGACTGTCAACGAATCATTGAAGTTAGAGGTTGCGCCCTCAGCTTCAGCATAAATGTCCTTGAATAAAGTTGCATTAGGCCCCGCATATTCTGAGTCCAGAGGGGTATCCTTTGGCGATTTATCATAGTCAGCGGGCCCCCAGATAGAGCCGTTATCTGCTTTGGTTTTACCGGAATCATCTATGAACTGATAAAAATTTTCACGCTCTGCTTCGTTACGGTCAGCTCCTTCAAATGAAACCTTGTTACCGCCGCCGTTGTTACCGCCGCCATTGTTGCCCTGCACCTCGACTTTACTATCGTTGTCGTCAAAATTAGACAGGTAAACAGCTGGTACATTGTTTTCACTGTCGTGGTCGCCTTCTGTGCGGCAATTGTTGCCATTACAGTCAGGATTGCTGGGTAGAGGATGGTCAACACCACTTATTGGTGCCTTGTTGGCAGCACCCGCTCTGATAATGCAATCTCCTCCAAAACAGCTGATTGCGGCGGGGGCCGGTGGCAACCCTGCGCCTCCTCCTCCTTGAAGGTCAAAACCAATGGACCGCTCTGCTCGACCTGAACTGTCAGTCCCTTTGCTGACAAACCTGATCTTGTTTGCTGCACGTTGAGTGATGGTTACACCATCCTCATCAGTGATTGTTTCATAAACAGGTGCCACAGAGAGTGCTATTTTCTGGCCAGGGTTTAATCCTTGAGGTAGGTCAATGCTCCCGTCTTCTTGCCAGTCAGCAATGTCATCATAAGTCTTTACCTGAGCATAAATGTCTTTCCAGCGACTGTTGGCTTGTTCTTTATCAACTTCAGAGTCTGGATCATCCGGGTCAGACTTAGGCAGCAGGTAATTGATGGTACTCCGGTAACCGGCTTCGGCAGCGAAAAATGCTTCAGTGCTTGCCTTGCTGTTACCTGTAATTCTTTCGTCCTGAACAGCGGACTGCATAATGGTTGTTGCGCCCAGCATCAGCACAACGAGGAATATCATACCTATCAGCAGTACCGATCCTTGCTGCCGGTGGTAGGGTGGGGTGTGGGTGGGCATGATGCGCCTCCATCTTTCCGTGTCTTCTGGCCAGAGTGTCATATACTCTGAGTACAATCAGCTGCACTGACTGCCCTGCAGTTGAAACTTAATCTTGCCTGAACAATCCTGTGCGGGCAATGATCTTGAACAATAATTGTACAGTGCAAGATAAAGTGTCACTGTGACGTTCTTGCGTGATGGTAGCCATGGTGTACACTCAAAATGATAAATCAACAAAGGCTGATGCAAGGATGCCTATGATGAATGCTCGCACCCATTGTCAGGGCTTTTCTGTCGTTGAGTTGATGGTCACGATAGCGGTCCTGGCTATCATCGTTGGGATCGGGTTACCTTCTTTTCAGTCCATGATGGAACGGTCCCGTCTTGACTCGGCAGCTGATACGCTGGCCGACTCATTCCGCTATGCACGTAGTGAAGCAATTACGCGCAACACAACAGTAGATGTCGATGGCTCGTATGCCGGCGGTTGGGCTGTCAAGGTTGGTAACACTGATTTGCGTGTTTACAAAGCATTCCACACCCAGGTTGGCATTGATAATGACACGGCCGTCAGCTTCAACGGCAGGGGTATGGCAAACAGTGCTCAAGACTTTGAGCTTGACTACAACGATGGCATTAAAAGGTGTGTTGCACTCTTGCTCAGTGGTGCGGTCCGTCAAACGAATGGTGGGTGTGAGTAAATGGGTGTCAGGGCTAATAAACAGGAGGTGCTGAATCAGATGGAGCTGAAACATCCTAAAGCAGGGCACAACGGCGGCTTTACGCTATTGGAGTCCATGATTGCGCTTGTGATCTTCTCGTTTGCATTGCTGGCGCTGGCAGGCATGTATGCCAAAACACTCAGCCTGAGTCACAGCACCTACTTGCGTGCTTTGGCGTCCATTCAGGCAATGGATCTTGAAGAGCGAGTCAGGGCCAACCCCAAGGCTGATGACACCGACTATGTGTTTGACTGCTCAGGTTATACTGCAGGAAGCATTTTGGCACCTGATAGTTTCAGTGGCAGTGAGTCCGCCATTGCGTCATCTGATGAAGAGGACTGGTGCGGCAACACTCACTCTGTGTTTGGTGGATTACTCCAATCAGCTGAAGTCACCAGTGATGGTACTGACCTGACAATCAGCATTCAGTGGAATGAACGCAGTATCGATGAAAATAACGATATGTCAGTGGCACTTCAGGACAACTTTACGTATACGGTGAGAAAATGAACAGGGATAGACGTTCAATCGTCCGTTATATGACTGGGTCAGCATCACTTTACAAGCAGCAGGGGCTATCTCTTGTTGAATTGATGATTGGTCTTTTAATTGGACTGGTGTTGCTAGGAGGTGTGCTCCAGACCATGCTGGCAAGCCGAGAGGCTAGTAATGCCCGCCAAAACATGGTTGCGATAACTGATAATGCCCGCTTCTTGTTCGATTTTTTAGGGCGCGATCTGCGAATGGCTGGGAGGGGTTGTGACGATGCCCCCAGTGTCCTGAGTTGCAGCAGTAGTAATGTGAGTGATAACGGCATTCTTGAGCTGGATGGTAGCACGCTGAGGGCAGCCTATATGGTGCCTGATGGAGATAAAGTTGTTGTGGCGTTCGGCTTTGATGACGATGAGATCAGTTATACAAGGACTGTTGTTACCCCCTCTGGAAGTACAACGGAAGGCCCATCACCGCTCGTTGATCGAATAGGCAGCTTTGATATCGCTTTTGGCTATACATCGGATAAGGGCGATAGTATTAGCTACACCTCCTATGACACGATCCATACAGACGTAGAAGAAATTATTTCTCTTCGCATTAGGGTGGGTTTTGTTCCAACGGCAGATTTCAGCCCGCCCCCAATAGTATCCACCATAACCTTAAGAAACCGTGTGGCTAAACTGATAACGCCTTGATGATTCGGAAAATATAATGAAAAAGATATACAGCAAAGGTTTCACACTCATCGAAGTTATGATCGTCGTGGTTGTCATTGGTATTTTGGCTTCCATCGCGCTGCCGGCTTATCAAGACTATGTCCTCAGGGCCAAGCGTGCAGAGGCGCAGGCGGCTATGTCACTGGTGGCCCAGAGGTTGGAGCGATGCTTTACTTCTTACAATAAATACGATGATGATGACTGTGATCTCTCAAGTGTTACAAGTGATAGCCAGAACTGGACGATTAGTATTGCCGCTGGTGGAACGCAATACACGTTAACTGCTACTGCCGCCAATGGTCATTCGGATGGCGAATGTAGTGGAAATATGAAGTTGTTCAGTACAGGCAAAACTGAACCTGCTGCATGCTGGAATTAGCTTGCCCAGGAAGGCTATTAGATTCCAGCGAAGGAGCGTGTTACATGAATAGTCAAATGTGTGAAAATATAGAAGGCTACAGAAAACAGAGAGGTTCTGTCTTGGTTATAGGCATGATCTTTCTGGTTGTGCTCATGTTAGGCGCTGTAGTTATCATGCAGAGTTCTGTTCAGGATGAGCAGATCAGTGGTAATACACGGCGTTCATCTGATGCGTTTTTGGCTTCAGAAGCGGGCATGAAAGAGGCGGTTGATGTTTTCCTGTGGGAAAAGTACCAAGGAGAAGATTCAAACCCGCCTACATGGTTTTACTATAGCTGTGACAGCGATGAGCTGGTTGATCCTGATGGGAAAATCTACCCGGACCCAGAGGACTCTAATACTGAGCTTTTTTCAGGTGAGCACGGCAATGGCAGCACCTTTACCGTTAACTACGGAGGCACGTGTACTGTAGGTGGTGGTGGCATGAAAACAGTGAGTTTGGTCAGCACCGGCGAACAGGCTGCATCACTTCGGTATATCCATTTCAATGTCAGTCATGATGGTGAGGCGACTTGGCCGGCTGTTTTTGTCAACGATAATCCCGACGCAGAGCCTGTGATCTGCGACTTCGACTTCGGACCCTCAAATTCATATCTCTACGATGGTAAGGGGGGGCCAGCACTGTCCACAAACACCACTGAATGCGCTGAGCAAATTCGTAACTCAGATGCAGATGCTGATGGTAATGCCAGTGGACAGCTTGTAGGTGGAGTTGTTGCGAACAACCCAGCTCCAGACTTTACCGACCCTAATGGGCTGAGAGAGTTTTTTGTTCAGCTCGAAGCTGTAACAGATGGAAGCAGGAAGGTAATTGGAGACCCAGATAATAATGCTAAGAAAGACCGTGTCGTAACAAAAAACCATGCGGACTGGCCCGCCAACTTGGGCACTCCGGGCGACCCTTCCAGTATGGAAACAACCATTGTGTATGGCAATCTGGATATTACAGGTTCACTTGAAGGGGCAGGGGTTTTGGTTGTGACTGGCCGTGCAGACTTCGGTGGTACCCCGCATTGGGATGGCATTATTATCGTACTGGGGGGAGAAGTTAACATCGGTGGTGGTGGTACAGCTAATGGCCTGAGTGGCACTATGATCGTTTCGAATATTGATTTTGGTGATAGTGCGGACTCAGATGGTTACCTCGAACCCAATGAAAGCGATACAGCAAGCTGGAGCTACGATGCTGATGAGCCAAAGGTAAATTGGGATGTCAGTGGCGGTGGTAACGCACTGTATAACTATGGCTGCCAGAACTTGATAGATGCGGCTGACAGTCTCGCTGCTGCAGGGATAGATGAGGGTGTGAATTTTCCTGCTCCGGCAAGTTGCCCTGAGGGCGGGGCGGGCGATGAAGATGGTTCTTTCGGCACCTTATACGCTTTTGACTGGTTCGAAGAGGTCAATAACTGATTGCCAATGCACTGGCCCCAACTCCTCACCACCCAGCGCTACGGTCATGCTGAGCTGACGCCCGACGAGGTCGGGCGTTCGCATTTTCACAAGGACCATGACCGCATCATCTTCTCCAGCGCGTTTCGCCGGCTGGGGCGCAAGACGCAGGTACATCCCTTCGCCCTCAACGATCATATCCACACCCGCCTGACACACTCGATGGAGGTCGGTAGCCTTGGCCGCAGCCTCGGTATTCGCGTGGGTGAGCTGATTGCGGATGAGTTGCCGCCCTGGGTCACACCGCACGATCTGGGCATGATTGTGCAGTCGGCCTGTCTGGCGCACGATATCGGCAACCCACCATTCGGTCATGCCGGTGAGTACGCCATTCGTGACTGGTTCAGCCGCCATCAGCAGGATGAGCGGCTGCAGCCTTTGTCTGAGCTGGAGCGGATGGACCTGCAGGTGTTTGAGGGCAATGCGCAGGGCTTTCGGGTGGTGACCCGGATCGAGAACCACTTGTTTGACGGTGGCTTGCGCCTGACCTTCCCGACACTGGGCACACTGCTGAAATACCCCTGGGGTGTTGAACATGCAGGGCCACGTGGCAAGTTCAGCGCGTTCTGTTCAGAGCGCGACATTCTGAATGCACTGGGGCGTGATCTTGGACTGGTTTCTCAGGGTGAAGGATGCTGGTGCCGTCATCCACTGGCCTACCTGCTCGAAGCGGCTGACGACATCTGTTATGCCATTCTGGACCTTGAAGATGCCATCGAGCTGCACATTCTCAGCTTTGAGGATGTAAAACAGATTCTCCTGCAATTGTGCGGTGATCTTGAGTTTGACGATGCGATTTTTGCGTCTCAGGCTTCAGCACGACGCAAGATTTCGGCCCTGCGCGGTAAGGCGATGGAAAACATGGTCAACTCGGTGGTGCAGGTGTTTGCGCGCCAGTATGAGTCGATCATGGCCGGAACCTATACAGGTGAGTTGCTGCTGGACGGCGACCCGCTGGTGCGGGATGGAATCAGTACCGCCAAACGTATCGCGCGCGAACGGGTATTTCCCGATACCCGCAAGGCCGAGCTGGAAGTGGGGGCTTACACCACGTTGGGTATTCTGCTGGAGGCATTTATGGATGCGGTGTACGAACAGTACTGCAAAGGCCGTGAAGGGCTGGGCTATCGCAGCCAGAAGATCATCAGCCTGATGGGTATCCATGCCCCTGCACCGGACTGGCCCCTGTACGACAGCTATCGCCGTGCGCTGGATTTTATCTCCGGTATGACCGATAACTACGCCAGCTATCTGGCACGCCAGATTGGTGGTGTGGGGCTTTAGGTCCATAATGTAGCGCGGTTTTTTGATTCTTACTTGATATAACGCTCAGGATTGTGTGAAACAGTATGGCAAGTCTACGTGACCAGCTCGGTGGGCTGGTATATTCAACTGAAAGCGGTCGGCACTGCCCGGCCTGTGGCGAGCCGGAAGCGCAGTGCAAGTGCGATGATCTGAGTGAGGCCGAGCGGCTGGCGGCGCTGGATGGTGTGGTGCGCATTCGGCGCGAGACCAGTGGCCGCAAGGGCAAGGGTGTAACCACCATCACGGGTGTGCCGCTGGCGAGTGCTGAGCTGAAAACGCTGGCGAAAAAGCTGAAGCAGCGTTGCGGTACCGGCGGGGCGGTAAAAGAGGGGGTGATCGAGATTCAGGGCGATCATCGTGAAACGTTGAAAGCGGCGCTGGAGGCCGAGGGCTATAAGGTCAAACTCTCTGGCGGTTGAAGCAAGCGAGGTGCAGGGATGAAAGCGGTATGGGGATTTGTGGGCGTGCTGGCGCTGGTGCAGCCGGTCAGCGCCGAGATATACCACTATGTGGATGAGCGCGGCCGCAAGGTGTATGTAGACCGCCAGAGCCAGATTCCGCCGCAGTTCAGGCAGCAGGTTCAGACCCGTCAGGAAGAGTCGAAGACGCTGAGCAAGTCCGAGCAGGAGCGCCGGGCGCTGGTGCTTGAGCGTATCGAGACCCGCGGTGATGCCGAAGCCGAGATCGGTAAGATCGAAGCGGAGATGAAAAGCCTTGAGCAGACCGCCAATGTTGAGGGCAACAGCGCCAGAGTCCCGGTTGAAATGCGTTACCTTGGGCGTACGTTGACGCTCAACCTGATTGTCGATACCGGCGCAACCCGTACGATTTTGCACCGTAACGCTATTCGTGGTTTCAATGCGGTACCGCGCCCTGCCGGTTATGCCACGGTGGTCGGTGGCGCACGCATTCCGACCAGCGTGATGACCATCAATCGAATGGCGTTTGGCCCGATTGAGCGCAATGGGGCTGAAGTGCTGGTCATTGATCCGCAGTCAAATCTGCCCTACGACGGTCTGTTGGGGATGGATGTGCTGTCTACCGTCAAATATGAAATCGATCTGCAGCGCGGGCTGGTGATCTGGGAAGCGGATCGTTACCGCGAACTGGCGCGGGCCAGAGCTGAACTGCTGGCCCGGCTTGAAACCGAGTTGGCTCAGCCCTGAGCCAGGTGCCGCTCGGCCAGTCTCAGGTCGAGCGTTGCCTTGAGCAGCTGATACAGTTGGATTGAGGCATCGATTTCGGCCTTGCGGTTGGTCAGGCTTTCAATGTTCAACCCCAGCGGCAGGCCCAATGGCAGACAGGCATCCAGAATCTGTTCCAGGTTGCTCTGGCAGATGCGAATCGATTCCGCCAGCGGCTTTTCGGCATCCAGAATGCGGTAGCGGGTGGCCTCGGGAACCGAGATGCCCAGCCACTGCATAAACTCCAGCGTCTTGGCACTGCCGCAGGGTGTGAATGTCAGAATGATGCGCTGCGGTGTCAGTCCCTGCTCCTTGCAGCTGCGGGCATAGGATGTCAGCAGGTCGATGGTGGCCTGTGCGTTATACACCGCCTGCGATACGAAAAATTCACAGCCGTTGGCCATTTTGCCCAGCAGGCGCTCATGTTCGTTGCCCTTGACCGCGTGGCGCTCAGCAATGGTCACGCCGCCCAGATGAAACGGGTGCGGGTGTTCTTGCAGGGCGGTATAGGCCTCGTTCAGTGACAGTTTGATGTCGCCTTCGGATGAGGGGCTGCCCACCAGTACCAGGTTGCGCACACCGTATTCGTTCCAGCTCTGCTCCAGCCAGTGTTCAAAATCGGCCCGGTCACGCTGGGCAACGCTTTTGTAGGTGATGATCGGCTTGCCGCTCTGCTGGCTGAGCAGGCGTGAGTAATCACGCGGGTCGCGGGTTTCCATGTAGGGAAAGGGGCGCGGCGTGTCGATACGGCTGCTTTCATCCTGAATGTCATAGACGATCAGGCCGTCATACTCCAGTGTGTCCAGTCGGGCCAGCAGGCGCTCGGCGATCTCCTGCATCTGCATATCCTCGGTGCTGGCCTTGGGTGGGGTGGTGCCCACAAAACAGACGCTGCGGTGAGGGTCGGCAAATTTTTGTTGCAGGGTATCGCTCATGGTGGCTTTCCATTATCCGGTTGGTCTTGATTGCTTTGTGAATTATATTCATTTAATTGGAAAGGGTGATGAAATCTTCTGCAGACATTGTGAGGCATCTTCATGAGTACAACGTTTGACCCCGCACAGTTAGGCCAGCAGCTGAAAGATGAAACCGGTATTCCGCCACTGGAGAAATGGAACCCGGAGTTTTGCGGCGATATTGATATGCGGATTGCGGCAGATGGACGCTGGTTCTATGAAGGTTCGCCCATTGGGCGCGAAGCGATGGTGAAGATGTTTGCGCGGGTACTCTGGCGTGAAGGGGACAAGTATTTCTTGAAGACACCGGTCGAGAAGGTCGGCATTCAGGTGGATGACGTGCCTTTTTTTGTAACTCAGGTGGAGCGAAGGAAGGGTGAAAAGGGGATTGAGTTGATTTTTACAACGTCCACTGGCGACCGTGTGCTGGCTGATGCGGAGCATCCGATTCGGGTCGAGACTGACCCGAAAACCGGCGAACCTTCACCCTATTTGATGATTCGTTTCGGTATGGAGGGCAAGCTGGCGCGTAATCTGTTTTACCAGTTGGTGGAGCTGGGGCGAGTGGTGCATGACAAGAAAGGCTCTGAGCTGATTGTAGACAGCACAGGTGAAGCCTTCAGCTTGGGAAAACTAAGGCTATAGCAACAACAGCGTCCCCAGCCCCAGAAAGGCCACAAAGCCCACTACATCGGTGACGGTGGTCAGGATGACCGAGCCTGACAGGGCCGGGTCGATCTTGAAACGTTCGAGTACCACTGGGATCAGAACGCCCGACAGCGCGGCCGCGGCGATGTTGATCACAATCGCCAGTGCAATCACGATGCCAATGGCCGCGCTGCTGAACCACAGCGACGCGACCACGCCGATGACCAGTGCCCAGAGTACCCCGTTCAGGCCGCCGACACTGAGCTCCTTTTTCAGCAGCGGCATCATGTTGGCGGTGGTGATCTGCCCCAGTGCCAGGCCGCGAATGATCAATGTCAGCGTCTGACTGCCGGCGATCCCGCCCATTGATGCCACAACAGGCATCAGTACGGCCAGTGCCACGATCTGCTCCAGCGTGCCTTCAAACAGGCCAATCGTCCATGAGGCCAGAAAGGCGGTGAGCAGGTTGATCCCCAGCCAGGTTGCGCGGCGGCGCGAGCTGCGCATCACCGGCGCAAACAGGTCTTCCTCCTCGTTAAGACCGGCTGTGGCCATCAATTGGGCTTCGTAGGTTTCGTGCAGAATTTCCGTACTCAGGCGCTGCGTCATGCGCCCGAGCAGAAGGCCGTTATCGCCCACCACAGGCAGTGCTGCAACGGCTGCCAGTTCAAAACGATCGGCAGCTTCCTTGAGCTCGGTTTCGGCCTGAAGCGGTTCAAGTTCAGGAGCGCAAAGCTCCGTCAGCGGCAGATGCGAAGCCGCGCTGAACAGGGTGGTGACTGAAACGGCACCGGTATAGCGCCCGGTGCGATCCACCAGCCAGAGGTGTTCGGTATATTCCGGTACGGCCCGTCGCAGCAGGCGCTGGGCATCCCGCACACGGCTGTTATGCGGCAACACCAGCAATTCATGATCCACATAACGGCCAATGGCGTTGTCGTCGTAACGGGCGCTCTGTTCATAGTGGGTGCGCTGCTTGTCATCCATGCGCGCCAGCGCGATATCCACAACCTCTTCAGGCAGTGACTCGGCCAGCTCGATAAGCGTTTCGGCATCCAGGTCCGAAATCAGTTGGTCCAGTGTTGCGCTGTCAAAATGGCGCAGCAGACTCTCGCGCGCCTCGCCACGCATGGCGACCAGCACATCGGCATGCAGCCCTGCCGGTACGTGCTCCCAGGCATGTTGACGGGCATCCAGCGGCAGTGATTCCAGCAGCAGCGCAATCTGATCCGGCTCAAGCGCTTCGAACGACTCGGGCAGGGGCTGCCCGCCGGGATTGTCGTCGTGGCGGATCATCTGATCGATATGCTGGCTGATGTCGTCACTCATGGGCTGGGCCTTCTTTCTTTAACGCATGGATGTCAGGCGGATCTTAACCCGGTTGGGTGACATTTGGGTAATAAGTGGAGGTTAGCTCGGTGAGGTGAGCGTGTTTTGATCTGTCGCAGAAAAATAACAAACAGATGTCAGGTTTGGTCAGCTATCGGGTTAGTTTATCTGATATAAACCGGTATCAAACACACGTTTCCTATTCAGATCGGCGTAAAGGACAGACGGATAATGTTTAAAAAGACTCTGCTTGCCACTTCTCTTGCTGTTGTGATTTCCGGATGTTCGGTCACGCCCAGCAGTATTTCACCTGACCAGCTTGCCGCGACTGCCCAGACTGATATTGAACTGCTGTCACAGGATCAAGCTGTTGATGGAGCCATTACGCTGGATGAAGCGATTGCTCGTGCTGTACTGAATAACCGCGACAAGAAGCTGAAAGCACTTGAAGCTGCGTTGGCGCAGGGGCAAATTGAACTTGTACAGCATGAAATGCTCCCCAGTCTGACCGCTTCGGCAGGCTACTCGAAGCGCAGTGAGTATGCAGCATCAGCCAGCGTTAATTTTACCGATGGCGAGCCTGATGCACTAAGCCCGAACCCTTCCTATTCCGTTTCTCAGGACAAAGAGCGTGATACCCAGGACGTGGCATTCGCCTGGAATGTTCTCGATTTTGGTCTCTCGTATGTGCGTGCAAAGCAGCATGCTGACCGCTACCTGATCAGCAAGGAACGTGAACGCAAGGTTGTACACAACATCACTCAGGACGTACGTGCAGCCTATTGGCGTGCCGTTTCAGCCGAGCGTCTGTTGACCAAGATTAACCCGCTGATTGAGCAGGCGAGTGATGCCTTGAAGGACTCTCGGCAGGTTGAGACGCAGCGTCTGCGCTCGCCGCTGGAAGCGCTCTACTATCAGCGTGAGCTGCTGGATATTCTGCGATCGCTGCAGTCATTGCGTCAGGACTTGATGGGTGCGAAAACAGAACTGGCCAGCCTGATGGGTCTCAAGCCTGGCTCGCAATTCGTGCTGAGTGATGTGGATAACCCGAGTTTCATCGTGCCTCAGCTGGCTGTTGAACTTGAACATATGGAAGAGCTTGCACTTGCGCAGCGTCCTGAACTGGTTGAAACCCACTATCAGAAGCGTATCTCTGCCGCAGAAACCCGTGCTGCCATGCTGAGTTTCTTGCCGAGCTTCAACCTGACAGCCGGTATCTATCAAGACAGTAACGAGTACCTGCTGAATCAGGACTGGACCAGCATGGGTGCTCAGATAAGCTGGAACCTGTTCGATGTGTTCAAGGTGGGGGCCGAACGCCGCATGGCGAAAACCCGAGAAGCCTTGGTTGAAGAGCAGCGCCTGGCGGCCTCAATGGCGGTTTTGACGCAGGTACACTTGTCGCGCATTCGTTATGAACAGGCACGTAAAACCTTCGACCTTGCCGGCGAGTATCTGGGAGTGGCCGAGCGAATCGGTGAGCAAACACTTAATGCTGCCCAGGCCAAACGTGCGTCCAAACTTGACTTGATCCGTGAGTCTTTGAATACCGTTCTGGCTGAGCTGCGCCGCGATGTGGCCTATGCCGATCTGCAGAACAGCTATGGCCGCGTGTATGTAACCATGGGTATGGACCTGCTGCCGGAAGACTACAGTGAAGTGGCCCTGGATGATCTGAGTAAACAGATCGGCCAGCGTTTCAATCAGTGGCAGAGTGGTCAGATGGAACAGGTCACTCAGGAGCAGTCCGCAGCTGAAGCCGCAGATGAGAGCAAGGCAGGCTGATGCGAGCGCTGATGGTATCGATCTTGGTAGCACTGTTTTTGCTGCCATCGGTCGCGCTGGCTGAGTACGAGGCAAGGGCCGTTATCAAGGCGCTTGATCGCGCAGTTCTGTCTGGTGAGTTGGCGGCGAAGGTAAAGAGTTTGCCGGTGCGCCCTGGTGAGGCTTTTTCCAAAGGCGATTCTCTGGTCGAGCTGGATTGTGCCCTGTATCAGGCTCAGGCTGACAAAGTCTCGGCGGAAGTGCGGGCGGCACGCATTAAGCGTGATAATGCGCGCGAGCTCAAGGCGTTGAACTCCATTGGCGAGCTTGATGTGGCGCTGGCTCAATCGGAGTACGCCCAGTCTCTGTCTGAGCTGCAAATTGCTCGGCTCAATACTGAACGCTGTACCATCAAGGCTCCATGGGATGGCAAGGTTGTCAGTCTGCATGTGAACGCACACGAAAATATTCGGCAGCAACAGGAGCTGATCGAGATTGTGGGCTTCAGTGCGCTTGAGGCTGAAATCGTAGTACCGGCTGCATGGCTGAACTGGCTTGAGCCTGGTCAGTCGATCAGGCTGCTGGTTGATGATCGAACCGAGCCCGCCGAGGCTGTCGTCAGTGCAATCATTCCGGCAATTGATGCGGTCAGCCAAACTGTCCTGCTTCGCGCCACTATTACTCAAGAATCTGAACTGATACCCGGCATGAGCGCCACCGCTGTAATCAGCGCGCCCAGTGCCCAGTAAAACAGCACCGCTAACAGGCAAGATGCCCGGTGCGCTAAAGGGATAGAGACTATGAAAAACCAGACTACCGCTACCCCGATCCGTTTTCGTCGCAAGCCGCTGATTACTGCTCTTGAGCCGCGCATCCTGCTTGATGGTGCCGCTGTTGCCACCACGGCTGAAATGACAACCGATGTGGCCTTTCAGGATGAGTCGGTTCATACCGACTCGGCTGATCAAAGTGTTCATTTTGCAGCGCCCGCACCTAATGGGAGTGAGCCGGGTACACGCCGTGAGGTGGCATTTGTTGATACCGCCGTCGAGGATTACCAGAGCCTGGTTGATGGCTTGGGTGACAATGTCGAAGTGATCCTGATCGACGGTAGTGGCAATGGTCTAGAGCAGATGGTCGCGGCCCTGCAGGGCCAAGAGGGCATTGATGCGATCCACCTGTTCTCACACGGTGATGTGGGTGAACTGAAGCTGGGTACTCTGACCCTCAATACTGAAAACCTTGATGCGAATGCGGAACTGCTGTCCACCTTGGGCGAGTCACTGACTGAGGCCGGCGACCTGATGCTATACGGTTGCTACGTGGGTGCCGACAGTGAAGGGCGTGATTTCATTGACTCGGTCGCCTCGCTGACACAGGCGGATGTGGCCGCGTCTGAGGATTTGACCGGTGCCGAAAGTCTGGGCGGGGATTGGGAGCTTGAGGCTACAAGCGGTAGTGTTGAGGCACTCGCCTTGGTTGTGGACGAATTTGATGGCCTTTTGGCACCCAGTATCTCCGGCCTTGCCAGCGTTGATTACACAGAGGGTGGCAGTGCTGTTACTGTTGCTAGTGGCATTACGTTTACAGGCGGTGCCAATTATGGCGATGGGTACGTTCAGTTTGATGTTACCGCTGGCGAGAGCTTGGGAGATCAGCTCGCACTGGCTTCTGGTGGCAATATATCCATTTCTGGATCAAACGTTTACCACCAGGCAACCTTGATTGGCACGATCGATAGTACACTGAATGGCACTAACGGTAATGCTCTGCGAATCAATTTGATAAACCAGACAATACCCGGGACATCCCCGGTTTTGAATGGTGATTTCAGTGCGGGGATGAACAACTGGACGGCCTACACTTCACATGTTGATCTTGGCGTCACCTCTATTGCGGGCTGGCTGACGCCGTCGGATTCATTGATCAACTATGACTCACGAACCCCGGGCCTGGATGATAATGATCTAACTTCAGGTTATGACAACCCGATTGTGCAAGTGGACGCCGGGCGGCTTCGCTTGGAGGAGTCAAGCCTGTCTAGTACCTCTTATGGTGTTGTGCATGGTCCTGCCGCTTTCAGTGATCAGTTTGTTGCTACGGCAGGTATGGTTCTGAAGTTTGACTGGCAAGCTAATAATATTAGCGATGATTACCATGTTGTTGGCTACCTGCTGAATGCTGACACTGGTGCTATTTCAATTGCATTGCAGTCCTATGGGACGACCGGCTCTGGCGTTGGCAGTGTTACTGTGCCAACCGATGGCAATTACCGTTTTGTATTTATATCGGGCACATTTGACAAAACTGGTGGTAGAGCGCTTGGTGCATCGATGTATATCGATAATATCCGGGTTGAAGATCCATACGTGACGGATATCGTGGTTACCGATCTGGCTCAGCAGGTGACGTATGTTAACAGCTCCGATGATTCGACCACCTCTAAAACGATCACTGTGTCGGCACTTAACAGCCTGTCCCAAACTGCTTCGTCCAGTCTCACTGTCAATGTTGAAATGCTGAATAATGCGCCGAGCTTTTCGGGTCACGCCTCGCTGGGTGCCGTAAATGAGGACGCAACGTCACCAAGTGGATCAACTGTAGGTAGTTTGTTCAATGGCCTGTTTGTTGATCCGGATACGGCTTATACGCCTGCGGATACGCTTGCCGGAATCATCATTACCGCTGACGCAAGTGATCCGTCTGAAGGCGAATGGCAGTACTCCACAGATGGCACCAACTGGCACTCAATCGGCGCTGTATCAACGGATGCAGGGCTGCTTCTGTCCAGCAGTTCAAGCCTGAGGTTCGTACCGGCGGCTGATTATAACGGCACTCCCGGTAGCTTGAGCGCCCATGCAGTCGATAGTTCTGATAACAGCATCAGCTTCACCTCCGGCGCAACTCGCCAGGCATTCGATACCATCGCGCCCAGTGCAACAGGGGGTACTGCCGCTGTTTCCTCCAGCGCAGTTAGCCTGAACACCTCTGTTACACCGGTCAATGACCTGCCAACCCTGAACGCTTCAGGCACCATCAGCAATGCAACTGAGGATACCGCTGAAATCATTACCCATGCGGACCTGTTGGCACTGTCCAATGCATCTGATGTTGATAATGATGCGATCAGCTTCCGGGTTGAAAGCATTTCCAGCGGCACCTTGGAAAAGCTGGTGGCTGGAAATTATGTTGCTGTCACGGCAGGCGTCACTACCCTGTCATTGGATGAAACCCTGCGCTGGACGCCAGCTACCAATGCCAATGGACAGTTGGGCGCGTTCACGGTCAAGGCCGTTGACAGCCAGGGTGGCGTCTCGACCACCAGCATGCAAGTCAATATGGATGTTGCTGCCGTCAATGACCCGGTGAGCATTACCGGGCAGTCGTCGGTGACCCTAGACGAAGACTCTTCGGTGTTGATCAATGGCTTTACGGTGAGTGATGTTGAAGGTGACAACATCACGATTCGCGTCAATGCCAATCACGGTAATCTCACGCTCGATAGTGCCGGTTCCGTTACGGTGACACAGTCGGGTGGACACACTTTGGAATTCTCGGGCGCACTGGCAGACGTACAGGCTGCCCTGAATACACTGAGGTATGCAGGTGATGCGGATTACTTTGGCAGTGATGAACTGACTATTGAAGCCAGCGATGACAGCGGCAACAGTTGGCAGCCGTATCGAGTGGATGAGCAGGGACTGTTCTATAACCCGGCAAATGGTCACTACTACGAGTATGTCAGTGCCCCCGGAATCACTTGGGATGCCGCCAAGACTGCAGCCGAGTCGCGTACCCTGTTCGGTCTGAATGGCTACCTCGCCACCGTTACCTCGGCAGAAGAGAACGCCTTTATTTCACCCAAACTCGGTGGTGACGGCTGGATGGGAGCGAGCGATGCGGCCAGTGAAGGTGTCTGGCGGTGGGTGACTGGGCCTGAAGCCGGTACGTTGCTCAGTGCAAGCTATGATAACTGGCGCCCTGGTGAGCCGAATGATTCCGGTGGCGAAGACGTAGCACACTTTTATGATGGTGTCGGTGACTGGAATGATTACGCCAACAATAACCCGAGCATTGATGGCTACATTGTTGAATACGGCGGCGCTGGGTTCGGCACCCTTGAGGCTGCCACGCTTGATATTACCATCAATGGCGTGAACGACACGCCGGCGGTTACAACCGTTGATACGGACGCGGCAATTACCACCGGCTCGCTGAGTGACAGCGGCTCAATCACGTTTACTGATGCGGACCCATCTGACCGTCCAACGGCCGCGGAAGTGACCAAGACCGTGACAGCGAAGCTTGCGGATGGCACGACCGATCTGACATTGACTGATGACCAGCGTACCGCCCTCGAAAACGCGTTCAGCATTT
>NZ_JBEPPZ010000017.1:0-76489 GCF_040547565.1 Marinobacterium sp. MBR-109 | reverse complement strand
GTTGAGTTCATGATGGATTCCTCGCGTAGGTGACGATGGAATCAGTGTGGGGCGGTTAGTGGCTGGAAAAAAGGGGCTGATTTAAGGGCGCTTACCGTATATACATGCTTAATGCCTTCCCGCTGCAAGACTTCATTGAAGCGACGGGAGCGATAGGCTGGCCCGTTATCCGTCATCAGGCGTTTCACTTCGACACCAATGCAGCGGTATGCCGCCAAGGCCCGTTCGAGGAAGCGGGTTGTTGTCCCTTGCTTCTCATCAGGCAGTACCTGCGCATAGGCCCAACGGCTGTGATCATCAACACAGATATGCACACACTCGTAACCGGCGCCGCGCGTGTTTTGACGGCGGTTATTCGTGACCCGGTGGCCAGGCCGATCGAAGCGAGGCAGCTTCTTGATATCCATGTGAAGCATGTCCCCCGGCCTGGGATGCTCATAGCGCTGAACCGGTTGTGCCGGCTCCAAGTGCGATGCTCGATTGAGCTTAAGCCGACGCAGCACCGCTGTAACGGTGGAATAGGCCAGACTCAGGGCCTGTGCGATCTGCTTGGCGGTCCACTTGAGTGTCAGTCGCATCTTCCGAACCAGCTCAATCCACTGGTCAGGCATCCGTGCGGGCGAAGAGTGTGGCCGGCTGGGCGCTGACTCCAGGCCCGTCTTTCCAGCTTCACGGTAACGTGCAAGCCACTTGTACACGGTGCGCGTGCTGATCCCGAAAGTGTGGGCTATGTCCCGAATAGATTGCTGCTGGCGTATGGCTCGATCAACGATCAGGGCTCGAATATGGGGCGTGGTTCGTGCATTCTTATGGGGGTTGTTCATGTCGGTTGTTCTGTGCTGTTTGTTTGGCGATAACCAGCATCTCGAACTTAACCGGCGTGAACAACCTCCTTAGCATCTACAACTAGGCATGCCTCTTTTCATGGTTCGTCTTGTTGAAACGAGCCTGATGGCGATTGAGTCCAGCCAGCCCTCACCCGTTGAAGCTGTGGTTACACGGCTGCCTCATAATTGATCAAATCCACGTCAGCCGCCTCTGTGCGCAGTGGAATAAGTGCCTGATAGGCGTCCGAGCTGTACCAGTCATCTACCGCTTGAGCGTCTGGAAAGCGAATCACAACCACATCTGTATGGACGTGAGACCCACTCAGTACAGTCTTCGTTTTCCCCCTGAACATCAAATCCGCGCCCCAGGGCGCCAAGGTTGCCGGCACTTGATGTCGGTATTCGGCCCATTTGTCATCATCTTTCACCGTAATGTGACCAATCACGTATGCAGGCATGCTCATATCCTTATTCGGGTGATGCGTTTTCCGCACTGTTAGCACTCATCATGTGTCTGAAATGGCAAAGTCGATCGGCCCCGATAGACGGCATGATCGGTTCGATCCGGGCGTCATGCCGGACATTCAGAACCCGGAGTTTGGCTGTTCAAGAAACTCTTTTTCGTCTTCAGTCGACATACGACCCAGAATCTTATTTCGATGGGGATAGCGGCCAAACCGGTCAATAATGGCTTTATGCCTATATTCAAAATCAAGGCTATTTTGAATACCCAACGCTTCATACAATTTGACAGCTTCTGCGTGGATCAGCTTTGACTCACTGTGCATGAACGGCATGTACAGAAAAGAACACTGAATAGCAGACAGCTGCCTGTCCAGATTTTTTGATATTGCACATTGTGCCAGCACAAGCGCCATGGGATCACAGGCAAATGAGTCGGGTGTGTCACGGTAGATATTGCGTGAGAACTGATCAAGAACGATAACCTCGGCGAGACTGCCGAGAGCCGTTTCGCGCCATGTAAACAGCTCTCCGACCCTGGCCTGCTCATGAAGCGCGCCAAAACGGCGCTGGATCATGGAATCCAGGTCGCCATCCTTTTGCCACCACTGTTTTGGCTCAAGCTCATTGAACCAAAAATCTATAACATCCTTAAACATGTGGCTCCCCTGCTCTGCCGAAACGCCATCGCACGTAACAGTTTAGTACAGATGGCCGCTCAATCCGGCAGTCCGTCGAACGTTGGCGCCTCTTCTGACGCCTCTTCCCAGTTGGCCTTGCTGGACGAAAAGATATGGGCCGTTGGCACTATGGACACACCAGTGTCCAACGATCCCGCCGGTACTATAAGCACATCGGCCGCCTGAGTATTGGGCAATGCCGAGCCACAGAATTTACAAAAACTCCTGCCGTGACGAGTAGCCGGCAGCGTAAATGAGGTCACGGCATCGGCACCCGACTGCCAACTCAGCTTTGCCGATTGTGAAAACAGATTGGCCGCATGAGCCGACCCCGTATCTTTCTTACAGTGCTGACAGTGGCACAGGTAAAAGCTGTCAAACGCCCCTTCTACTTTGAAGCGAACGGTGCCACACAAGCAGGAACCGAGATGTTCGGTCATGACTGCCTCCTTAGATGGATCAGTGCCACCGGGTTGCCATTGTAGTCGATGCGCTGCTCAACGTCGTAAGGCCGAAAACCGAGCGTTGGATAAAACAGCAACCCGGCAGTGTTTTGATTAAAGCACGACACTGAAACCGCTTTTGCGTCATGCTTCTCAAAGCCCAGCTTGACCATATGGTTGATCAGACCGCGGCCCACACCGGCACCTCTTACATCAGATGCCACAACAACATTACCGATTGAACACAGTCCGTCTTTCCAACGGTAAAAATTCGCAAACGCCACCACTCTTCCCTCGATTTCAACCACAGTCGAGTCAGAACGCATTTCGATGCTCTGACGTAACGTGTCTTCCGACAGTGGGTAAACTGCACTTGGGAAGCAGTAAAAAAGCTCCTCTCGTGTTTTCGGGAGCTTACAAATCTCGGGGATGTCGTCGTTTATTACTTCTCGCAGGTACATAAGCCGATCCTTGGAATTTGACTCCTGTAGCACTTGTTAGATTCAATTATTCGTGACCTTCCTCGCGAATTTACGAATAAGGTGCTTATCGTTAACATCAGCAAAGAGCCGTTTTATTGCTTCATCATCAGGCTCGGAAAATTTCATGAATTTCTTGCCGTAGACGCCATACTGACAATCCTTTTGTTTATTCTCAAGATCTCGTAGTATTAAACGCACTTTCTCACACGCCTCAACATATCTGAGTACAATCCCAGGCAAGTCGCGGGTCTTTATGTTAGATATGATATACCTGTGTATCACGCGATTTCTTAACTTATACAACGAATTCAGCTCTTTGTGGTCCTCGTCTTTAATGACATTATATTTAAGAGCATCATCATATACTTTTCGCTCCATCAAGCCTCGTTCATCTTCTGCTTGAAAAAGATATTTTATTGGAACCTCGTCCGTCTGATTCTCAAGTTGAATGGCGATGACGATGCTCAACCTTAGAAATGCATCAATCTGATTGGCAGAAACGGCAATCACTTCCACAAATGAATCTGATTCTATCGCGTTATCCAGAAGGTCGTAAGATGCAGCCAATGCTCCTTGGAATCGATCAAACTTTTCCATATCAGAGGCGAGCTTACGGTCTCCAGGAGGGACAATAACCACCGATTTTAAAATTTTATCAACTAAGCGGAGTTCTTCATTTATTTGTTCATCGTTATCAAGACTTGCATCATGGATATATTTACCGATTAAAGCCTGATCTGCTGAAGCCCCATAAAACATGTAAACACAGAACTCTGAATCATCCATCCTGGAAGGTCGCCATCTAAGCTCTGGCACACCCTTCGGATACTCATCTGCAAGTTTAGGTGCTATTTCCTCTAGTGGATAACAGCTAATCTGAAAACACCCTTTAGCGTTTTCATACGGCTGAAAGCTGTATGGGGACTTTTCCGCTTCGCCTTCCACAACAGGGTTGAGGTATTGCCACTCTGTTGGAATTTGAATCAGGAATATCCCGTTGGGCTCTGTCCAATGCTTCATTCAGCGTTCCTGCGAAAAATCTAACGCCGCGTTAAGAGGCAATAAAATAGTTAGCTAAAATTAGCGACGAAAAAGAAAAAGCCAACTATTTTTTATCCTTTTAAACGACTTGTTATTTAGCCCTTACTCAAAGCCATACTTTTCTTTTCTGCGATTGAATGCATCTTCGCCACCTTCAAGAATTTTAGCAGCAAGGTTTTGAATATTTTTCTGATCAATAGAGCCTTGATTCTGGATTGGTAAAGTTGCATTTTCATTGGTTGACTCTAAAACACCAATCCATTCTGCATCTCCAAAAACAGGTATGTTTGCATTATGAGTAGCGAAGATAAATTGTCTTGTTAATTTGGCGTCTCTAACTTGAGTAACAATTCTTTCTGCTATGAATGCATTGTCGAGATTATCTTCAGGTTGATCTAACAGCAATGGGTCTTTATTATCAAGTAGAAGCATATGTAATAAGGCTGTGCACTGCTGTCCAGTTGATAATGAATCAAGATTTTTATATTGAGGATCTTCATCAGTTGAAACATTCAAATCAATGCTAACCAAATCATCAATCTTAAATTCTTCAATTTCCATTACTTGTTGATTGCTGATTTTTGATAATCTATCAGCAGTCGTAGAGGTCATCCCCCAGTTTTTTTCTACTAAAGCATCCCGTCCTTTCCTGATTGTTTCAGCTAGTAAAGGAGCAGAAAACTCATCTACAGATTTCATCCAAGAAAGTCTCCCCTCACCAACATCAGGTAAACGGTAACCAACGATAAGCTTTATTAATCCAAGTCTGTTTTTTTCTGCCGAATAGTTAACCCTAATATTGCCTTTTAATCTCCTATTTAACTTCTTAACTCCTTTTTCAAAGGCAGTAGCTCTATTCGTTTTTTTCTCAGATAATTTCGCAAGTAACAACTGTCTATTAGCTATTTCTTTCTCTAGTTTAGTCCGTTCTGTCTCAAGCTCAGCACGCTTGGGCTTTAACCTTTCGATGTTCTTGATCAGGTCTCGATATTCTTCACCAATTTGTTTCCCTGTTAATCCTTCAACAGGTGCCAATTTTTTAAATTCTCTAGTGATGGATTCTTCTTGTTTATCTATGCTTTCCTGAAGCTCATTATCAAGTAGTTTTATCTTTTGTTGTGTGCTTTCAGAATCAAGTTCCATTTTTGTAATAGATGCTTCGATATTAAATTTAAATTCAACTAAGGCCGCTTTAGCCTTTTTGAAAATTTCTTTGTCTGGATATTTATTGATCAATTCATCGGTTATGAAATCACTACATGGAATAGATTCAGAGAACTCTTTCAATGCCGCCTTTAAAGTTTCAATTTTTTCTGAAACCGTACTAAAAGTACTTCTTTCTGATTCAACTATTGGCAATAGTTTTAATTGCTGGTCTATACCAAGCTCTTTATACCTCTTTTCATCTTCTTCATGAGTTTTCAAATCCTCCACGTCAGATTCCAAGCTAGATACACTAGATGTTAAATCAGTTATTTTATTTCTTGTTAACTCCAACGACTCTTTAATTTTTGAAATTCCAGATTCTCTCTCAATTTTATCTGTATTTAGGAATCGCTCTACCACTTTTAATTGTTCGCTCGAGTCTTTAGCTATTTCGTGGATTTCATTTTGACCGAAAATTTCAATATCAGGTAATAGGTCTTGAGGTGAAAAAGTAGATACAGATCCGTTATCATCTTTTACTATTGGCGATTCACCATATCGTCTTGATATCGTATATAACTTGCCGTGTTTTACTGCTGATTTGATAGTCAACTCAGCAAAACCAGAGCCAATATTCTGCTTTATAACTTTGAGGTGTTGTGCTCTAGTCTCTTTACTTATTGGTTCGATATCTAAAATATAACGAATTGACTCAATTAACGTTGATTTACCTGTGCCTCGTCCACCTATTAAAGCATTCAAATGCTCTGAGTATTTAATATCAATTCCATCAAGAAATCCGCCAACAAACCTTACAGACTCTATTCTGGAATAATACTTCTCTTTGATATCAGAGTTGAGGCGAACACGGGACTCTGAATCTGAAAATGCTAATTTAAACGAGGAAAAGCAGGGGGTTGACATTTTTACCAAACAAGTCGCATTTTCTTTTCTTAAGGTTTCCGGATCTTCTATATCTTTAGCATTGATAATCGCAATATTTTTATCGCGTTTGTAATCAGGGTTTTTATTTAAAAGAATCTGGTAATTGGCTTGGTCGCCTTGCTCCTTTAGAGCTTCTAGTGAAGTTGGGATTTGCGCTGCAAGCAGATTTTTATTTTTCCAAATATTGTTTAATTTCTGCTTCAATACACCGCTATCATCTGTGCAATGTGCGGCATAAACAAAGCCTCCTTTATCTATAACTGTCGATAAAATAAAGTCAGCACTCTTCGTTGAGGGAGCTGTACCATTAGATGTATCTATATCAAATTCATACAAGTAGTTATTTAAGGTTTGAATGCTTGTGTCTTCTGGATATAGACAAACCAAATGAATTTTTTCACTAGAAGCAATCTCAAAGCCTGGAAAGACAACAATACCTTGTGCATTGAAGGTTTGTTTAATCTTTGCAATTGAATCAACATTCCCGTGATCAGCTATTCCTACAACCTTGATTGACTCCTCAAGACAAACCTCTAATAACTTCTGATTATAGTCATCTTCTGAAAAATCCTGATTTTGACCTCGATACGTTATATAACTTGCAGGATTTACTTGGAGTGCGCACTTCCAGAATTTTGCCTTAGTATGTTCAACAGCCATATTCATATCTTCAATCCTTAGTTTTTTCACCGAGGCTTACAGGGCTCAATAACGCCCGGCACACCGGTGGCGCTATGCGCCATCCGTGTGATGCCGATTGTTATATTGCAATTATTTTTTCTTTGCCTTGTCCTCTTGCTCGGTATAGCCCTCCATAACTGGCACTAATTCTGGTGCCTCAACGTCTGGCGGACGCTCATTAGTAGCTTGGCTTTCATTGTCACGATCATTGCCACTCATAGTTATCCCTCCATCCATACATTAGCAAATATCAACGATATTGATATCAGAAAACACCATCCAGAGAAAACAATCTCAGAATAGCCTTTTCTAACATTTTTTAGCTTAAGGTTGTACTGCCTTTCCTTTTCCTTTGCCGCTTCCGAGTACCTTCTAGACAAGCTAAGATAAACAGTTGCCCGTTCATTTTCATGAAATAGGTCTGAGACTTCGTTTCCTGCAGGCATTTTCATTAGATCTTGTAACTTTATGCTTCGAAATATAAAGCTCCAAGACGAAGCCATAGAAATAATAGTGAAAACGATCGAAATGACTACCAGCCAGTCCAGAAATCCAGAAGGAGGTATTATTTTATCAGCGGACCAACGAACAAGAAGAATATAAGCACTCACCGCGACTGTAATTGACGTCAAGTACCTGACGGCCTTGTCTTCTAGCCGGTTGAATCGCCCACTTTCAGATTCAAACTGATCTTTTTGATAATCATATAGTGCCTTGTATTTCTCGTGGTCCACCGGAGCAACCTCTCCTAAATATAACGCTTTGCACACCGGACGAAATAAGCGTAGCTTATTGAGGTCCGAGCCGCGTAGCGGCTGAAGTGCTGCAACTTGTTAGTCTTTAAATGTGACATCACCATCAAGATACTTTCCATAACCTTTCACCAAGGCATCTACAATTTCAGGCACATCAAATATATCTAGATACGGAACCATCAATACACGCTTATCTTTCAAAATTACTCCTGCTTTCCTACGAAGAGAGTAGGTAAGGCCAGGAGTAAATATTTCCACAAAGAATCCTTCGAATACAAAACAGAAAGAGTACTTACCATACTTATGCTTTCTAAAAAACGGACTCATCACTACAGATTTCAATGAGCTTAGTGTAAATCCGTTTTTTGGTGTCCTATCGATTAGCCTTGAAATTTTCACAGATGCCAAGTTAAAAGGAATAGGTGTATTTTTAAACAGGTGATCTCTTATTTCTCCGTTCCAAGGCTCTGGTATATAAACTTTCCCATATGATGAGTGCTTAGAGTTTGCTGCCCGCCAAAAAACAGAAATAAAAAAGCTAGTTAATCGACAAGGATCAAAGCCAGAAAAAGTAACACCTAAATCATGGCGCTGAAAGTCTCCAACACTTCCTCTTAAAACTCTTAGAGAGTAGCTTTCATATAGTGAGTTAAGTAGTGATTCACACTCACCACACAAAAAACTTGTATCCCAACTGTCACTTGAGTAGTGAATAGGATCACTTCCACCAGCAGGAACAACGATAGCCTTTCCGCTGTTGGATCGGAGTATCTTTTTGAATACAGAATCAGGAATAGCATGTGAATTCTGCAATACACTTTCCTTATTGCACATTCCACATATATCCACAATATCTCCTTTGAAGACTAACAGCCTATTTATGAGGTAAACCTCATAATAATTATTAGCGGGTATACCTTTTAATTTTCCCAACCCACCCATAACCCACTGATTTTCTTAAATTAACGACAACGCCCTGAGCTGAAAAAGGTAAAACAGCGCTCCGCCTGTGGCTCAAACGAGTACAGACCACAGCACCAAGGAACAGGTACACGCCAGAAAAGAGATGATCAACTGATGAAACATGAAAATTGCAAACCATCCCGGTCATCGACCCATCCTCTTTTCCCTGTCGTTGTGGCTGCCGACTTCCCGCTGGCAGAGTTCAAATATGCATCATTTGTTGCCTGCTGCCAACAGCGCTGGCAGCTGATTCAGCGCAGCCAGTCGTTTGTCATCCCAGGGGTGAGCGTAGCTGATGCGCAGGCAGTGTTTGAATTGACCGGATACCGAGAACAGCGGGCCCGGGGTGATGACGATGCCCTGCTCCAGCGCGCGGGGGTAACAAGCCAGCGTATTGTAGGTATCGGGCAGTTCTACCCAGACGGCCAGGCCGCCGGTGGGCCTGCTGACGCGCAGGTCGATGGGCCAGGCGTTGAGGGCGGCGATCAGTTGGTCGCGGCGCTGGTGCAGGGCATTGCGCTGGCGGCGCAGGTGGGTGGCAAGGCTGCCATCGGCCATGTAGTCGGCTACGCCCTGTTGCAAGGTGCGGCTGCTGGCCAGTTGGGTGACCAGCTTCAGGTGCAGGATACGGGCGTGCCAGCGGCCACCGGCGATCCAGCCCAAACGCAAATCACGCGACAGGGACTTTGAGAACGAGCTGCACAGAATCACGCGGTCATCACCGTCCAGCGCCTTGAGCGGGTCGGGTGGGCTGCCCAGTGCGGTGTCGGCATAGATGTCATCTTCGATGATGGCCAGATCATGGCGCTCGGCCAGCGCCAGCAGGTGCTGTCGGGCTGCTGTGGGCATCAGTGCGCCACTCGGGGTGGCAAACGCGGGTGAGACGATGCAGGCCTTGACCGGCCAGCGCTGCAGTACCGCCTCCAGTGCATCCATATCCATGCCGGTGTCTGCACCCGCAGGGACTTCCACCACCTGCAGTTGCAGCTGTTCCAGCAGCTGCAGCACACCGTAAAACCCGGGGGACTCGACGGCCACCACATCACCGGGCTTGCAGCAGGCCATCAACGCCAGAAACAGGGCATGCTGACAGCCCGAGGTAATGCAAAGCTGATCCGGTGCGGCGGCCCAGCCGCGACGGGCATAGTGCAGCGCCAACTGCTCGCGCAGGCTGATCGACCCGGCGGGCTCATCATAATACTGGTAATCGTCACCGCGCTGACGCCGCAGTGCCCGTCCGATGCTGCGGTTCAGCACCACGATGCCGGCCGGCAGCTCGCCCGCATTCAGGTCAGGCAGCAGGTCAAAGGCAGCACTGCGCTGCATGATATCCAGCAGCAGGTCATTCACGCTCACGGGCCGTGGCGGCTGAATGATTTGGCTGCGCCTGGGCATGCCCTGTTGATCGCCGGGCGGCGCCGGCCTCAGGGTAACGAAGTAGCCGGCCTTGGGACGCGCTTCCAGCCAGCCCTGGGCTTCCAGTCGCTGCAGCGCATGCTGCACCGTGGCCTTCGACAGCCGGTGCTCACGGCACAGGGTACGGATCGACGGCAGGCGTTCACCCAGCCGCCAGCGCTGCTCCTGAATGCCCTGCAGCAGCCAGTGTTCCAGCTGCCGATAGCGATAATCCGATGTCATGCCGTTTGTACCCATCTGTACCGATTCATTTTTATTTTTTTATACCTGAACCTGTTGCGAGTACAAGCGTAGTCTTGCCCGGTCAACAATTCAGGGGACCGCCCAGCATGGAAAAGATACCTGTCGTTCAAGACTACACCCCGCCCTACGCCCGTGATGGCAAGTTTCATGTGCGGCTGACCGAGGGCCGGTTTCAGACCCTGCGCCGCCTGAGCAGCTGGCCGATGATCGCCCTGTTTTTCGGACTGGTGTGGGTCCAGGTGGATGGACAGCCCTGGCTGCTGTTCTCGTTTGCGCAGCGGCAGATCATACTGTTCGGCCATGCCCTGTCCTGGCATGACCTGCCGCTTTTGGCCGGGTTGATGATTGCCGGCGCCTGTCTGCTGTTTTTCATGGCGGTGGCCTGGGGACGGGTGTGGTGCGGGTTTGCCTGTCCGCAAAGCATCTGGACCTGGCTGTTCATTCGTATCGAGGATTTCACCGAGGGCCGGGCCAGTGAGCGTGCCCGCGCCGAAGGCAAACCGTTCGGCGGCGCACGCCTGTTACGCCGTATCGCCAAGCATCTGCTCTGGATCGGGCTGTCGCTGCTGACGGCGCTCACCTTTACCGCTTATTTCATCCCGATGCGTGAACTGGTCAGCGATGCGGTGCAGCTGCAACTGACGGCGGGTGTCAGCGGCTGGCTGATCATCATGGCCGGCCTGACCTACGCCAATGCGGGGCTGGTGCGTGAAAAAATCTGCCTGCATGCCTGCCCCTACTCTCGTTTTCAGGGGGTGATGTTCGACCGCGACACGCGTACCGTCAGCTACGACACGCGCCGTGGCGAACCCCGCGCCAGCCTGCGCAACGCCGATCTGAACAGTGGCGATTGCGTGGATTGCGGCCTGTGCTTACAGGTGTGCCCGACCGGGATTGATATTCGTGATGGCCTGCAGGCCGCGTGTATCGACTGCGCCGCCTGCATTGATGCCTGTGATACGGTGATGACCAAACTGAACCGGCCCACGGGGCTGATCCGTTTCGCCTCCGAGGCGCAGCTGGAGGGCGAACGCTCGCCTCTGATACGCCCGCGTCTGGCAGGCTATGGCGCGGTCATGCTGGTCGCTTTTGGTGCCGTGCTGTACGGCTTCACCGGCACCACCAGTCTGCTGGTGGAGATCCGTCGTGACCGTGGCGCACTGTTTACCCAGCAGGACGAGAACACCGTCTGCAACCACTACCGGGTCAAGGTGGAAGGCTTTACCCGTCAGCCGGAACAGGTCAGGGTTGCGGTGCAGGGGCCGGGCGCATTTGAGTTGTTCGGGCCCGAATTGATCGATCTGACCGACAACAACGCCAGCTGGCTCTCGTATCGCGTGTGTGCCGAAGACTTCGATCTGCCCCGCGCCAATCTGGACTTCCACTTCACCGGCCAGACCGGATCAGCCGGCAAGCAGACCACGTTTTTAACACGGGGGATTTGAGACGCAGCATCAGAATGAACAGCAAGGAAGCGTTCATGAAACACATATGTTGCAACTCATCCAAAAGAAACTAAAATGCTTCTTTAAGAGCAATTTGAAACATATAAGTTTCTTCAGGATGATCATGGGGCATATACATCAGCAATTGAAGCTACGCCGGGCAGCGCTGGGCCTGCGACAGCAGGACATGGAAATGCGTATTGGCATGCCGCGCCAGCAATACCAGCGTCTGGAATCAGGTGGCAACCCCCGGCTCGACACGCTTGAGCTTGTCGCCAAAGGACTGAACATGCAGCTCATGCTTATTCCCGAAGATAAATTACGCGCCGTTCAGGACTATCTGGCAGGTCGGGTACAGCTGGTCGACATACAGGGGGCCTCCATGTCAGATCAGGACAACCCTGTTGCCGCTGATCCCTGGCAAGGCTTGCTGGAGGAAGACGATGACTGATCAGCGAGCCAGCGTACTCGAGCTGCGTTTACATGATACTCAAGTTGGTTATTTAACCGGCTATCGTGATGGCCGCAACATTCTGACATTCACTCCCGAGTTTCGTGCCACAACCGAACGGCCAACCTTCAGCCTGATTACTCACCCAAACTTTCCGAAGTCTGATGCGATCATGGCTCAACCATGGATCAGACGCCAGCGGCTGCACCCTGTCCTGTCCAATTTGTTGCCTGAAGGTGCACTGCGTGCTTTTTTGGCGCAGTCCCTGAAAACTCATTCGGATAACGAGTTTGAACTCTTTACCTGGCTCGGCCAGGACCTGCCGGGCGCTCTGGTTGCCAACCCGGTAGACCCTGACGCCGTGCCGTCCTATGTCCTGGAACACTCTGCCAAGGCGGATCTCATAAGACCTGTACTGCAGGATTCCCAGAATCGTTTTTCGCTGGCTGGCGTGCAGATGAAGTTTTCCATGCAGGAGCAAGATGGCCGCTATCAAATCGCCGAAGCCGGTGCACTGGGTGACTGGATCATCAAAACGCCGTCTACCACGCATAAACATGTACCGTTAAATGAATACACGGCCATGCGGCTGGCAGAACTTGTCGGTATTGATATTCCGGATATTCGGCTCATTCCCATGGAGCAGGTTGAGCAGGTTGAGCAACTTCCGCACATCAATCTGCCGAATGAGCCTTATGCGTTCGCAATTCGTCGGTTCGACCGTCACAACGGGCAACGTATCCATATGGAGGATTTTGCCCAAGTGCTGAGTAAATACCCCCAGGAAAAATATCTCGGCGGTAACTACCAGCAAATCGCCAAAGTGCTGTATCAATATTCAAAAGATGGTTTGCACGATTTGCAGCAGTTTACCCGCCGCCTGCTTGTTAACATACTGCTGGCCAACGGTGATGCCCACCTCAAAAACTGGAGCCTGATCTATCCGGACACCATCACTCCCACGCTTTCACCTGCCTACGACATTGTCACCACCCGTGTCTATATGCAGAACGAGCAGGCATTCGCTCTCAACCTGGGCAAAGCAAAGGACTGGTATCGGGCTGACTTGATGCAATTCGAATACTGGGCTGATAAATCCGGCATCCCCTGGCGAGCCATTAGACCGCACCTGCACGATGTAATGGAACGCGCACGCACTCTGTGGCCAGCTGCGCTGGAAGACCTGCCCATGGCCGACGACCATAAGGCAGCGCTTAAAAAGCACTGGGGCCTGCTACAGCCGGATTTTCGTATCGGCAGCCAGTAGCTGATTGGCCGTAAAATCAAACAGCTATTACTGCCCCATAATACTGCGATAAAACGCCAGCTCCCGTTCCAGCACCTGTGCTTGGTTTTCGGGCTGGCGAAAGCCGTGGGCTTCGTCAGGGAAGTAATGGGTTTCAACGCGAATGCCGTTTTCGCTCAAGCTCTGTGCCATCCGGCGCGTCTGCTCCGGCAGTACGACCTTGTCCTGTTCGCCCTGAAAGAAGATCACCGGGGCGCTGACGCGGTGGACCTGCATCAACGGCGAGCGTGACGTATAGCTATCGGGCTCGGTTGCGGGGTCTCCGATCAGCCAGTGCAGATAACGGGATTCAAACTTGTGCGTGAGCCGGTTCAGCCGTGCCGGGTCGCTCACACCATAGAGGCTGGCCCCGCCGCTGAAGCGCCTGGAACGGCACAGTGTACTCAGGGTGGTATAGCCACCGGCACTGTTGCCACGAATGAAGATGGCATCGGGCTGTGCCCGTCCCTGTTCGATCAGGCGGCAGGCAATGGCGTCTACGTCTTCCACATCGGTGATGCCCCACTGCCCTGCCAGTTGCAGGCGGTAGTCTCGTCCATACCCGGTGCTGCCGCGGTAGTTCACATCCGCGATCATGAAACCGCGCTGTGTCCAGTACTGGATGGCAGGCTTGAGCACCGAGGCCGTGCTGGCGGTGGGGCCTCCATGGGTCCAGATCACCAGCGGCAGCGGCTGGTTGTGCGGCACATTGGCCGGTCGATACAGAAAGTACGGGACGGAATCGACCCATTCACACACCGGCAGACTGGGTGCATAGGTTGGGGAATGCCCTCCGGCCAGCACCGTACACTGGTCAGGATCGTCGGCATCCAGCTCGGTATCGATCTTCACAATTGCAGGCTCACGATCGGCAAACTCGGCAACACACCCGATCCATGTACCTGTAACACAGAGTGCGTGCAGGCGTGTGGGCATCAGGCTCAGCTCCAGCGGCTGCCAGCCCTGCGCAACCGCCGAGCCCTGCATAAAACGCCACAGGCGGGTATAGCCATCGCATTGACCCAGCGCGACAAGATCACCCGAGGCGGTCCAGCCGTAGGTACTCAGACCAAACTGCCAGGGGGCGGTGGTAAATTCGGTGCGCTCCGGCACTGGGCTGCCGGCGGTGTGCAGTGGCTGAAACCCGGACGGGGTCAGCGCTTCAATGCGCCACCAGTTGTCACGGTCAACCACGGCATGCAGTTGCCCTTCGGGTGAAAAGCGTGGCTGCAGCCAGGCGGCGTCTTGCGTGTCGGATACCTGACAGGCCTGAGCAATCTGCCCGGCCCCGTTCAGATCCGCCAGCATCAGGCGGGTACAGCGCCAGGGCTGTTGCGGGTGATCCCACTCGACCCACGCCAGCCGATCACCTGTCGGGCTCAAGGCCGGAGAGCTGTAAAAGTCGGCGCCTGTTGCCAGTGTTTCGACCCCGCCGGTGTCCAACTCGACTGTCACCAGTCGGTTGATCGGTTCCGGCGCCGTTTCGGTGTGCTGTTCGCTGATCGCCAGCAGACGCTGATGGCGGGCGTCGTACTGCAGATCGGCAAAGCGAGTATCAGGCATCGTCGTCAGAGGATAGGCCGGGGAAGCCGCGTCCAGCGGCTGGCACCAGATCTGCTGGTCGCTGTCGTTGACGAAGCAGAACCGCTCATCCGCCAGACACCAGGCGCCGCCACCGTACTCATGTACCCGGCTGCGCACGCTGAGATGATCGGGCAGCAGGCTGACCGCCTCGCCCGCGTCAAACCGGCACAGCCGATTGCGCCCTGTGGTGGCATCGAAGCTCACCCCGTACAGGTGCCCCTGATGAAACCGCAAGGTGGCGTAGTCATGGATCGACTGCACCGCCTCCTGTGCACTGATCACCTCGTCACCCACGCGCAAACACCCGTGAGTTGCGTTCGTTGCGGAAGGTGATGGGGGTGTCTGCGCCGCTGTGCTCGGCAGCGGCACGGGCATCCAAAATTTTCTGATGATGCGGTGACTTGCTGCACACCGGGTCCGCCACGTTCATGTCACCGGCCAGCATATAGGCCTGACAACGACAGCCGCCCAGATCCTGTTCCTTCTCGTCACAGGAGCGACAGGGCTCCTGCATCCAGTCGTCGCCCCTGAAGTGGTTGAAGCCGAACGATTCGTGCCAGATGTGGCTCAGGCTGTGGTCCTTCACGTTGGGAAACTCGATCGGCAGCATGCGGGCACTGTGACACGGCAAGGCGGTGCCATCCGGTGTGACGGTGAGGAAGATCTCGCCCCAGCCGTTCATGCACTTCTTCGGCCGCTCCTCGTAGTAATCGGGGGTGACGAAGATCAGCTTGATCGGATTGCCGTCGGCGGCCAGTTTGGCACGGTATTCGTTGGTGATCCGTTCGGCCCGCTCCAGCTGTGCTTTTGTCGGCAGAAGGGCTTCCTTGTTCTCGTAGGCCCAGCCGTAGTACTGGCAAGTGGCCAGTTCGACGTAGTCCGCTTCCAGTTCGACACAGAGTTCGATGATGCGGTCGATCCGGTCGATGTTGTGCTTGTGGGTGACGAAGTTGAGCACCATGGGGTAGCCCTGGGCCTTCACTTCGCGGGCCATTTTCAGTTTCTGCTCAAACGCCTTGCTGGAGCCGGCCAGCATGTTGTTGACCGTTTCGTCCGAGGCCTGAAAGCTGATCTGGATATGGTCCAGCCCCGCTTCGCGGAAGGCGGCGATGCGCGTGGCGTTGAGACCGATGCCGGATGTGATCAGGTTGGTGTAGTAACCCAGCGAACGTGCCTCGGCGATCAGCTGTTCCAGATCGCGCCGCACCAGCGGCTCGCCACCGGAGAAGCCGAGCTGGGCCGCCCCCATTTTGCGCGCCTGACGGAACACCTCGATCCACTGATCGGTGCTCAGCTCGTCGCCATGCTCGGCGAAGTCCAGCGGGTTGCTGCAGTAGGGGCACTGCAGCGGGCATTTGTAGGTCAGTTCCGCCAGCAGCCAGAGCGGTTGGCTCGGGTGCTGGGCGGCCTGAGGTGCTTGGGTATCAGACATAGCGCACCCAGTTCTGTTCATGAGCGATCGCCAGAAACTCCAGCACATCCTGCCCCAGTTCACCGGCGTCGGGGAAGCGGGTTTCCAGGGCCTGAATGATGGCCGCACAGTCCCGCTCGCCATTCACTTCACTGAGGATGGCACCGGCGCTGTCGTTCAGTTTGATCATCCCTTCGGGATACAGCAACACATGGCAGCCCTGCGCCTCTTCCCACTGAAAGCGGAACATGGCGTTGAGCTGCGGGGTGTGGTCCAGTGCCGGTTTAGTCATTGAACAGTTCTCGGTGGTATATCTTCTCCTGTGTGACCGTGTGGTACGGCGGACGTTCCAGTTCGTAGGCCATGCTCATGGCATCGAGCATACTCCAAAGCACATCCAGCTTGAACTGCAGGATCTCCAGCATCCGTTCCTGCTGCTCGCGGGTGGTGTAGTGGTCCAGGGTGATCTGCAGGCCGTGTTCCACGTCGCGGCGCGCTTCCGTCAGGCGGTTGCGGAAGTACTGGTAGCCTTCGGCCTTGATCCAGGGGTAGTGCGTGGGCCAGGTATCGAGACGGGACTGGTGGATGTGTGGCGCAAAGAGTTCGGTCAGGGAGGAGCTGGCTGCTTCCTGCCAGCTGGCACGGCGGGCAAAGTTGACGTAGGCATCCACGGCGAAGCGCACGCCGGGCAGGACATGCTCCTGCGACAGAATTTCCTCGCGGCTCAGCCCCACCGCCTCGCCCAGCTGCAGCCAGGCTTCAATGCCGCCCACTGCACCGTCGTAGCCATCATGGTCCATGATCCGCTGCAGCCACTGACGGCGCACGTCACGGTGCGGACAGTTGGCCAGAATGGCGGCGTCCTTGAGCGGAATGTTGACCTGATAGTAGAAACGGTTGGCGACCCAGCCCCGGATCTGCTCCGGGGTGGAGTGACCGGCATACATGGCCACATGGTAGGGGTGGTGAATGTGGTACAGATCGCCCTTGGCGCGCAAGGCCTGTTCGAATTCGCTGCGGCTCATCGGTTCACGGTTGCTCATGTCGGATCTCCTCAGAGTTCAATGCTCATGCCGTCAAAGGCGACCTCAATCCCGTGTTCGTTCAGCACGCCGCGCTCGGGCGAGTCCTCGATCAGGATCGGGTTGGTGTTGTTGATGTGAATCAGGATCTTGCGGGGCTTCTCCAGGGTATCCAGATAGGCGATCATGCCCGCCTCCCCCGACTGTGGCAGGTGCCCCATGTGCACGCCCAGCTTGTCTCCGACGCCGGCATGGATCATCTCGTCCTCGCGCCAGAGGGTGCCATCCACCAGCAGGCAGTCGGCCTGCTCCATGATCGAGCGCAGGTGGTCCTCGATCCGGCCCAGCCCCGGGGCGTAGAACAGCGAGCGGCCGGTGGCGTCATCCTTGAGCAGGATGCCGATGTTGTCACCGGGGTGCGGGTCATTGCGGTGCGGCGAGTACGGCGGCGCGCTGGAGCGCAGCGGCACGGCGGTCAGGGTGATGCCCGGCACTTCGGCAATGGTGAAGGTGTTATAGGTGTCGGTGCTGGGGATCTGGTTCCACTTAAGGCCACCGTTCCAGTGTTCCAGCATGTTGAATACCGGAAAGCCGGTACTCAGGTCCTGCTTGACCATATCGGTGCAGTAGACCTGATGCGGGCAGCCTTCGCGCAGTAATAACAGGCCGGTAGTGTGGTCGATCTGGCTGTCCATCAGCACGATGGCGGCAATACCGGTATCACGCGTGCCCTGTTTCGGCTGCAGCGGCGCGAAGCTCTCCAGTTGGGCGCGGATATCGGGCGAGGCGTTGAACAGAATCCAGTCGGTGCCGTTGAGGCTGGCGGCGATGGAGGATTGGGTGCGGGCCTGAGCGTTCAGTGTGCCGTCGCGCAGCCCCTTGCAGTTGTCGCAGTTGCAGTTCCACTGCGGAAAGCCGCCCCCTGCGGCGGAGCCCAGTATCTGTATTTTCATTATTGTGTGTCCGCTGGGGTAAAAAAGGATCGGGAAGCAAAAGCGGCCCCGAAGGGCCGCAGGGTGCTCAGCGGTTGGCGAAGTACATGGTGACTTCGAAGCCGATGCGCAGATCAGTGTAGGCAGGTTTGGTCCACATAATGCGTTCCTCGTTTTTGTTATCGATATGTCTTTGTGACACCTTGATAGTAGGCAACCGTGCCACCACTCCAATATGGTACTTTGGAACGAATTCAGGGCTGACTTGGTATAGCAACCACCGGTATGGCACCCGCGGCGTACCGTACACCTTATACGAAAAAAACGGCCCGAAGGCCGTTAAACGGATTGCTGCAGAGCAATAGACTGCCAGGGTGAAGCAGCCATGATATGCACATCCCTGTGCAGAGCTTCGGAGATAACAGGGCCTGCGAAGGCCCGTGCCTTAGAAGAATCCCAGCGGGTTGATGTCGTAGCTGACCAGCATGTTCTTGGTCTGCTGGTAGTGATCGAGCATCATCTTGTGCGTTTCGCGACCTACACCGGACTTCTTGTAACCGCCAAAGGCGGCATGTGCCGGGTACTGGTGGTAGCAGTTGGTCCAGACACGACCGGCCTGAATGCCACGACCCATGCGGTAGGCGCGGTTCATGTCGCGGCTCCATACACCGGCACCCAGACCAAACTCGGTGTCGTTGGCGATGGCGAGGGCTTCAGCCTCATCCTTGAAGGTGGTAACGGATACGACCGGTCCAAAGATCTCTTCCTGGAACACGCGCATGTCGTTGGTGCCCTTGAGGAGGGTCGGCTGGATGTAGTAGCCGCGACCCAGATCATCGCCCAGCTGCTCCTTGTCACCACCGATCAGTACTTCAGCACCCTCGGCACGACCGATGTCGAAGTAGCTCATGATCTTGTCAAACTGCTCCTGAGAGGCCTGAGCACCGACCATGGTTTCGGTATCGAGCGGGTTGCCACGCTTGATCTTCTTGATGCGATCAATCACGCGAGCGATGAAATCATCGTAGATGTTTTCCTGCACCAGCAGACGTGACGGACAGGTGCAGACTTCGCCCTGGTTGAAGAACGCCAGTACGGTACCTTCCACACACTTGTCGATGAAGGCATCTTCATGGTTCATGATGTCATCGAAGTAGATGTTGGGAGACTTGCCGCCCAGCTCTACGGTAGACGGAATGATGTTTTCGGCGGCACATTTCAGAATGTGGGAACCGACCGGAGTGGAACCGGTGAAGGCGATTTTGGCGATGCGCTTGCTGGTCGCCAGTGCCTGACCCGCTTCGGCACCAAAGCCGTTGACGATGTTCAGCACGCCCGGCGGCAGCAGATCCTGAATGGTTTCCATCAGCTTCAGAATGGACCAGGGGGTCTGCTCGGCAGGCTTCAGGACGATGCAGTTGCCTGCCGCCAGTGCCGGTGCAATTTTCCACGCCGCCATCAGCAGCGGGAAGTTCCAGGGAATGATCTGGCCGACAACACCCAGCGGCTCATGGAAGTGGTAGGCCACGGTGTTTTCGTCGATCTCGCCGATGGAACCTTCCTGCGCACGGATACAGCCGGCAAAGTAACGGAAGTGGTCAATGGCCAGCGGCACGTCAGCGGCCAGGGTTTCACGCACGGCCTTGCCGTTGTCCCAGGTTTCGGCCACGGCGATCTGTTCCAGGTTTGCTTCCAGACGGTCAGCAATCTTGAGCAGAGTGTTGGAGCGCTCCTGCACGGAGGTGCGACCCCAGGCATCCTTGGCTGCATGGGCTGCATCCAGTGCCAGTTCGATATCTTCAGCGGTAGAACGGGGGATTTCACAGAAGGCTTCGCCGGTCACCGGTGAAACGTTTTTGAAGTATTCACCTTTCACCGGGGCTTTCCATTCACCACCGATGAAGTTGCCGTAGCGCGGCTGCAGAGTGACGATAGAATCTGCCTGTCCTGGCTGTGCGTAGATCATATTCTTAGCCTCTTGTTGTTATTCGCATCACGCTCGAAGAGCAGTAACGATTGACGCTTTCAATCTTAGCGACCGCTACTGATCTTCGAGTATAGTGCCTTGGCAGCGAGAATATGGCTCTTTAGTACTAAACAGGTGGATTAGACCTGGCTGTCAGTTCAGCTCCAACTGGATATGGAAGGTGGTACCCACGGCCGGATCTGACGTTACCGCCATGTGGCCCCGGTGCTGCTGAGTAATGACATAGAAGGCAAAAGACAGACGCTTTTCGGGCCCCGAAGCGGATGCCATTTCATTCTCGGCATGGTGTGGATAGGGCTCGAACAGGCACATCTGCTCTTCACTGCTGAGGCCTACGCCATTGTGCTGAATACGCAGCGACAGGGAGTCATAACTGCGTGAAGCATACAGCTTCAGTGTGGGTTCAAAGCCCTCTTGCTGCAGCGTGACCTTGTCGTTCAAGGCACTCAGAGAGTAACGCAGAATGCTCAACAACGCCTGCTGCAGTTCTGTCACATAGCAGGGCACCTTGGGCAGATCGGACTCAAAGTGACGCTCAACCTTGACCTCGCTGAAAGAGATCGCGTTGGGAAGCGACAGCACCTCTCCGGCCAGATCAACCGAGTGTTCAATAATATCGATCACGCTGGCATTGGCAGGTGCCGTGGTACGGCCACGGGCAAACTCCAGCAGATTCTGAATCACCGACTCCACTTCACGGCCGTGTTCCGCCGCATTCTGCAGCAGACGGTGAAGACGTGCGACCTCCTCTTTCTGCTTGCCGCCCTCCTGCAGGAAGGTGGCGGATTCCAGCAGACTGTGGAAACTGCGCAGATCGAACAAAATCGCCTGCAGCGGCTTGTTAATATCACTCGCCATGGTGGTGGCAAGCTCGCCCATCGACGCCAGTCGATCGTGCTGGATCAGCATGTTTTCGGCAATCACGCGGCGGGTGACATCGTCCACCATAATCACGACACCCGGCTCGCTGTAGTTTTCAAGCGGATAGACGGTGATATCCATGTAGTAACTGCCCGGCTGGCTGTAGCGCAGCGTCAGGGTTTCATTCTTCTGCAGCGCCTCTTCAATGTGGCTCGGTTTCAAGGTGATATCCGGGTAGATCGCCCAGAGGTTACGCCCGATCGCATTGATCGCCTTGATGCCGGAAAGCTGCTCGGCGCGCGGGTTCCACTGTGTAATTGTGCCCTCACGGTCAAGCCCGACCAGCACCAGCGGCATGGAGCTGAGAATATTCTGGATATAGGCTTCTGATGCCTGAAGACGCCCAGTTGTCACCACATGCTCTGATACCTCCTGCTCCAGCCGTGCGGTGCGCTCTTTCACTCGGCTTTCGAGGTTGGCCTTGATCTCTTCCAGCTCGTGGTTGTAACCACGCGCACGCCGCCAGACGATGAACAGCACAAGCGCTGCCAGTGTCAGCAGGATAATCAGTACACCGCTGGAAAAGTTGGCAACATACTGCCATTTGGTGCTGCCATCCTCATCTCGGAACGGCGCAAATATATCGGCATGAGCGAAGGTGGTGGGCAGCAAAAGCAGCAGAGCAGTACAGTATCGAAACATGATGCAAAGGGTATCCGGATGTAAAAAACAGGAAAGACAGGTGACTCAGGGCCAACATTATAATGAATCAGGGTGGCTTCAGGATACACCTGACTGACCGGCCTGCCTCTGGCCGGTCATATCTGCTACCAGGGGCCTACCACGTAGCCCAGTTTCTCCGGCAGCCACAGGGCGATACCGGGCACCAGCATTACCAGCAACAGGCTGCAGGCCATGGCTGCAATGAAGATCAGGGTCCAGCCTATGGTGTGTTCCAGCCGGATATTGGCGATCCGCGTGGTGACCATCAGGTTGACCGCGACAGGTGGCGTAAACTGGCCAATGGCGATGTTCATCGCCAGCAGAATGCCGAACCAGACCGGATTCCAGCCGAAATGATTCATCAACGGCAGCACGATCGGGATCAGGATCAGGTAGATCGACACCGCATCCAGCAGCATACCCGCTATCAACACCAGCAGCATCACCAGCCCCAACAGAACCCAGCCGTTTTCGGACAGTGCCAACAGGCCATCGGCCAGATGCTGGAATGTACCCAGCGTGGTGCCCGCCCAGGCAAATATGCCTGCCAACGCAATGATTAGCATCACCACCCCCGAGGTCACCGCCGCTTCGGTCATCAGATCGAACAGCTGACGCACACTCAGGTTGCGGTAGATCACACAGCCGACGATGACACCGTAGGTTACGGCAACCACGGCCGCTTCGGTGGGTGTAAACAGCCCCGAGCGCAGGCCACCGAGAATGATCACCGGCGCAAACAGCGCCGGCAGTGCCGCCTTCAGGCTGGGCCAGAATGGCGGCCGCTCGGACTCTTTCGGGTCCTCCCAGCCGTACTTGCGCGCCAGCAGCAGTGCCGGCACAAGCAGGGACAGCCCGGCCAGAATGCCCGGGAACAGCCCGGCAGCAAACAGCGCACGCAGATCGACGCCCGGCACCACGATGGAGTACAGGATCAGCGCAATGGAGGGTGGAATCAGAATCGCGGTGGACGAGGATGCCGCTATCAGCGACGCCGAGAACGCTTGCGGATAGCCGGCCTTGCGCATGCTTGGCAGCATCACCATGGCGACGGCGGCAGCATCGGCAGGCCCTGAACCACTCATGCCCCCCATGATCAGGCACACCAGCACGGCGACAACGGCAAGCCCACCGTGGCGTGGCCCGATTACCGACTGGGCAAAGCGCACCAGGCTGGCCGCCACCCCTGCCCGCTCGAATATCAGGCCGGTAAGAATGAACAGCGGAATCGCAATCAGCGGGTATTTGGACACGCTGTTGTAGGTGTTGGTGCCCAGAGTCGCCAGCATATCCGGCGACAGCCCGGACAGAATGCCGACAATGCCGCCAAGACCCAGTGCGATGGCCACCGGTACGCCCAGCAGCAGCGCCAGCAGGAAGCTGCCGATCAGCAGCAGATCAGGGCTCATGGATCACCTCCGGCAGTTCCTTGCCACGCAGGCGATCGATCAGATTCTGCGTCATGCGCCACATGATCGCGGCCGACAGTACCGGCAGCCAGACAACATAGATCCAGTTGGGCAGACCCAGCCCCGGAGACAGTGACTCCCACTGGTATTCCTCCAGCGCCAGTTTGGCACCGTACCAGCAGGTCACACCCAGTACTGTGATGCCGGCCAGCCACTGAAGCACATACACGACCTTGAGCGCCGGTTTGGGCAGGTGGTGCTCGATCAGTTCAATGCGAATGTGCTGATTATGACGCGCCGCCACCGCCGCACCGGAGAAGGTCAGCAGCACCAGCAGGAAAACGGAAAACTCCTCGGTGAAGGCAAAGGAGGCATCGGTCGCGTAGCGGACAATTACATTGCCCAGACTGATCAGGCAGATCGCGATCAATGACAGAGAAGCCAGCCAGGCCTCCGGCCTGAACTTGGGGGGTCGGGTAGACATTATCACTCCGCTTCAGACAACAACGCCCGCCGGGGTGGCGGGCGCTTCATGCAGGCTCCGTATTTACTGCTGACGGTTGGCGATTGCGTCCTGAGCCTGCTTGACCAGATCTTCGCCAATACGCGGCGTCCATTTCTCATAAACAGACTGAGTCGCTTCAACAAAAGCAGCGTGCTGCTCTGGGGTCAGATCGGTCACCTGAACACCGCGTTCCTTGATCTTGGCCAGCGTCTCATCCAGTTCGGCACGGGATTTTTCGATCTCCCACTTGCCTGCATCGATGGCAGCCTGCTTCAGCAGTGCCTGATCTTCAGGGCTGAACTGGCTCCAGACACGGTTGCTGACGGCAAATACCAGCGGATCGGCCATATAGTGCCACTGGGTCAGGTAGTTCTGACCCACCTGATCAATACGCGCCACATCGAATACGGACAGCGGGTTTTCCTGGCCATCAACCGCACCCGTTGTAAGCGCAGGTTTGGCATCCGCCCAGCTCATCTGAGTCGGGTTGGCGCCCAGCGCCGTGAAGGTATCCTGGAACAGCGGCGAACCCACAACACGAATCTTCAGACCTTCCAGGTCAGACGGCTGCTTGATTTCACGCTTGGAGTTGGACAGCTCACGGAAACCGTTTTCACCCCATGCCAGCGGAGTAACGCCGCGCTTTTCGATCGCTGCAAACACCGCTTTGCCCGCTTCACCCTGAGTGATTGCGTCGATGGCAGCGTAGTCCGGCATCAGGAACGGCAGCGAGAACAGGTTCAATTCAGGCACCTGCGGTGACCAGTTGATGGTAGAACCGACCGCCATATCAATCAGCCCGGAACGCATGGCCGAAAACTCCTTGGTCTGGTCGCCTGAGACCAGCTGGGAGTTGCTGTAGATTTTCATGTTGATGCGGCCTTCAGACCGCTCTTTTACCAGCTCGACCCATTTGTCGGCTGCCTGTCCCCAGGGAAATGCAGAGGGCAAAACGGTTGATACGGTGTATTCGGCCTTGTATTCGGCACTGGCAACAGAGCTGAACAGCAGAGTAGCGGCTGCAGCGGCCATGAATGTGCGACGTTTCAGCATCGTGTCTTCCTTTTTTTCTGTTGTTGTAAGGCAGCGGCATTATCCTGACCGCTTGCTCCAATCGATTATAAGAGCCTTGCTCGCAACGACGCAAAACAATTACACCCGTTCCCCTGGCCCACAAACGCAAATCCCCGCACAGGGCGGGGATTGAGTGGTCACGAAATACAGAATCAGCTGTCGGCAGAGGCCTTGGCTGGCTCTTGGTTCTCGTAGATCAGGATCGGCTCGGAGGTGCCTGTGATCACACCTTCGTCAATCACCACCTTGGCGACGTTATCCATTGACGGCAGCTGATACATGATATCCAGCAGAGTCGCCTCCAGAATGGAGCGCAGACCACGGGCACCGGTCCGACGCTCCAGTGCCTTTTCGGCAACCGCTTTCAGTGCGTCTTCACGGAAGTCCACCTCAACCCCTTCCATCTCGAACAGGGCTTGGTACTGCTTGACCAGACTGTTCTTGGGCTCGGTAAGGATCTGAATCAACGCATCTTCATCCAGCTCAGAGAGGGTTGCAACCATCGGCAGACGGCCCACGAATTCGGGAATCAGACCAAACTTGACCAGATCTTCCGCTTCGACGTCGTGCAGCGCTTCACTCAGACGACTGTCGTCCTTGCTCTTCACCACGGCACTGAAGCCGATGGAGCTGCGTTCACTGCGGTCACGGATGATTTTTTCCAGACCGGCAAAGGCACCGCCACAGATAAACAGGATGTTGGACGTATCCACCTGCAGGAATTCCTGCTGCGGATGCTTGCGCCCACCCTGAGGCGGAACGGAAGCAACCGTACCCTCGATCAGTTTCAGCAGCGCCTGCTGTACCCCTTCACCGGATACATCGCGCGTGATGGAGGGGTTATCGGACTTGCGTGAAATCTTGTCGATCTCATCGATGTAAACGATACCCAGCTGGGCCTTTTCCACATCGTAGTCACACTTCTGCAGCAGCTTCTGGATGATGTTTTCAACATCTTCACCCACATAGCCCGCTTCAGTCAGCGTAGTGGCATCCGCAATGGTAAAGGGCACATTGAGCAGTCGCGCCATGGTTTCAGCCAGCAGGGTCTTGCCGCTGCCTGTGGGACCAATCAGCAGAATGTTACTCTTGCCAAGCTCCACTTCACCTTTCTTCTGGAACCGCAGACGCTTGTAGTGGTTATACACTGCAACCGCCAGTACCTTTTTGGCACGCTCCTGCCCGATTACGTAATCGTCCAGGGTTGCCTTGATCTCAGCCGGAGTCGGCAGGGTATCACTGGGCTCCTGCTCGTCCGAATCCTGAATCTCTTCGCGGATGATATCGTTGCAGAGATCAACACACTCGTCACAGATAAAGACAGAGGGACCTGCGATCAATTTGCGCACTTCATCCTGGCTTTTGCCGCAGAAGGAACAGAACAGCTTGCTGCCCTCTCCCCCCTTGCCGGTCGTCTCGTCTGCCATCTTCTTACCTCAAAAAAACCATTTACACTTGTTATGCGCCCGAGGCGGCCGAATTTCAACCCGGCCGCGGCTACAAAGGCTTATTCGCTCTCGATACGGCGCTCAAGTACGGAGTCGATCAGCCCGTATTCAGCAGCGGTTTTCGGATCCATGAAATTGTCGCGATCCGTGTCACGCGCAATCGTCTCGAAATCCTGACCGGTGTGGTGCGCCAGCAGGCGATTCAATTTTTCGCGAATGGACAGGATTTCACGGGTATGGATCTCGATATCGGTCGCCTGGCCCTGATAGCCACCCAGCGGCTGATGAATCATCACACGCGCATTCGGCAGCGCAAAACGCTTGCCCGGCTCGCCTGCAGCCAGCAGGAAAGCGCCCATGCTGGCCGCCTGGCCGATACACATGGTGCTGACGTTGGGCTTGATGAACTGCATGGTATCGTAGATTGCCATGCCCGCCGTAACCGAACCACCCGGTGAGTTGATGTACAGGTGGATGTCCTTGTCCGGGTTTTCGGCTTCAAGGAACAGCAACTGGGCGACAATCAGGTTGGCCATGTGGTCTTCGACCTGGCCCACCAGAAAAATGACCCGCTCTTTGAGCAGACGGGAGTAGATATCGTAGGCGCGCTCGCCTCGTGAGCTCTGCTCCACCACCATTGGGACCAGCCCGGAGTTGGTGATTTCGGTGGAACGCCCGGAATAGATATCTGCCATGCAAGAATTCTCCTTACCCTGATAAGCGAAAAAACGACAGTCAGCCAGGCCAACTGTCGTTTCCTTTACGGCTTACGCCCTGACCGGCTGTTCCGGATCAGGCTTCGGTCTCTTCAGCTTGCTGCTGAGCAGGCTTGATCGCCTCCTCGTATGCAACTGCTTTTTCAGTGACTGTAGCAGAAGCCAGCAGATGATCAACTACCTGATCTTCCAGCACCAGGCTCTTGATCTGGTTCAGGATCTGGTCGTTGCTGTAGTACCAGTCGATAACCTGCTGCGGTTCCTGGTAGGTTTCAGCCATCTCTTCAACGGTTTCGCGTACACGCTGCTCATCCGCTTTCATGTCGTTGGCCTTGACTACTTCCTGAACCAGCAGACCCACGCTTACACGGCGCTGAGCCTGAGCTTCAAACATTTCTTTCGGCAGCATGTTCGGATCGATGTTGGCATCTGGACCACCGAACTGCTGAATCGCCTGACGACGCAGGTTGTCGATTTCGCTGTCAATCAGGGCTGCAGGCACTTCGATCTCATTGGCCTTGAGCAGCTCAGTGAAGACCTGATCTTTCAGCTTCATTTTCAGAGCGTGCTTGAGTTCGCGCTCCATGTTCTTGCGCACTTCAGCCTTGAAGCCGTCCAGTTCTTTCTCTTCGATACCAAAACGAGAGAAGAACTCTTCGTTCAGTTCAGGCAGTTCCTGTTCGGAAACGCTCTGTACCTTGGTCTTGAATACAGCCGCTTTACCTTTCAGGTTTTCAGCGTGGTAGTCTTCCGGGAAGGTGATTTCCAGGTCGAACTCTTCGCCTGCCTTCTTGCCTTCCAGACCCGCTTCAAAACCCGGAATCATGGAACCGGAACCCAGCACCAGGCTGTGACCTTCAGCCTTGCCACCTTCAAACGCTTCACCGTCGATGAAACCTTCGAAATCAATCTTGACCTGGTCGCCTTCAGCCGCAGCACGATCCACTTCAACCCAGTTGGCCTGCTGCTTACGCAGAGTGTCAATCATCTGATCCATATCAGCGTCAGTGATTTCGGCCGTCTGCTTTTCCAGTTCAACACCGGAGAGATCTTTCAATTCAATCTCCGGGTACACTTCAAAGGTGGCCACGTACTGAAGGTCTTCACCTTCCTTGTCGTTCTTGAACTCGATGCTCGGACCACCCGCCGGCTGCAGTTTTTCCTGCTCAACAGCGGTGTAGAAGCTTTCCTGAACGACCTGACCCAGTACATCCTGACGGATCGCGCTGCCGAACATGCGCTTGATCACCTTGGGCGGAACCTTACCCGGACGGAAACCGTCCAGACGGCGGGTGCGCGCCTGCTGAGCAACCAGCTTGTCTACGTCCTGGTCAATGCGTGCAGCCGGAACAGTTACGGTCATCTGACGCTCGAGGCCGGAAGTCGTTTCAACAGAAACTTGCATGGAGATCCTCACAAATAGTTTGCAGCATGATGTTGCGACCTGCAGGCTCGCCCTCCGTAACACTCATCCTGATGGATCAAGGATAAACATTCGGCTGATGACGACCGACCAGCAGAGCCAAAATTCTAAAGCGCGAAATTTTCTTCCAACTGCCGCCATTAGTCAAGCAAAAGCCCAACAGCCGTAAAATGAAAGAGAATATATTGATGAAGGCAAAGCCTTGAGAATCAAAAAGATAGGGAATAATTGCAGGATATATCAGGGCACACTGGGGTGGACGATGGGGCTCGAACCCACGACCACCGGAATCACAATCCGGGGCTCTACCAACTGAGCTACGCCCACCATATAGTGTGTTGCCTTGTGGTGCGTATTGAAAGATTCAAATTTTTTAAATCAATCGGTTACGCAACAATAATAGCGTTTTTGTACACTCCATTGTACACAGCTTCAAGTGTTAACTTTTTTCGCTGTTTTATCGCAATCACGCACCGCGTCGATCACGGAGCGGCACTATATAGATGCCAGGATTCAAATGCAAATTTTTTTAAGCCGATCTACTGCTCACGTCAGGCCCACGAAAGAACCCAGCAGAGCAGATCGGTAACGAGCAAACCACTTGTAGACTACGTGCAGGCTGATACGAAAAGTGCTGGCAATGTCACACACCGGTTGCTGCTTACGAAGTGCTCGACCAACGATCAGGGCTAGAATATGAGGTATAGTTCGTGCATCTTTGAGGGTAGTTGTTCTACTCGGCTATTCGACTTAACCAACGTGAACAACCCCGTTAGCGTCTACACCCATTGATTCAAAGAAGGACTTAACATGACAAATAATCGCAACAGGGCGGGTCCCTGGCTGGTGCTCGGAGTGCCGATTGCCTTGGGCCTGGCCTGGATCACCCAGGGCAGCGGAGTGATCGAAAATGACCGCGAACGAAACATCTACATCCCCGATGAATTGACCATACCGCTTCAGGTGCAGGCCGCCCATAATGGCCAGCAGATATTTTTCCGCTATCGGTGGCCCGCCGACCAGCCCCATGTCTATCACGACATGCTGCGCTACGAGGATGGCGAGTGGGTTCGTCATGGCAATTCAGTTGCAGGACCCGACCCCGATGGCACCTATGAAGACCGGGTAGCGATGCTGGTGGATGATGGTCGTGTACCGAATTTCGGCCGCTATGGCGGTTACATCACCGCTGGCGATCAGATGCGTTTCTTCTCCAACTCCGCGTCACCGGCAGACGTGCAAGCCCATCCGCATCTGGGCAAAACCCTCGGCCAGAGTGATGTCCGCAAGTACCTGCCCGCGACCCGTTCGGACCAGAATGACTGGCGCAGCGTGGTCGATGCCGATGTATTGAAGACCCAGCGTGAAGCCGGCTACTTCCTCGACCTCTGGCACTGGCGTGCGGGGCGCTCCAACCCCATCGGCGCCTCCGACGACCAGTGGATTGGCGAATACCGCAACAGCGATGAAGGCTCGGGCCCCTATACCACCAATTGGGACGGCGACAACAATCAGCCGCGCTGGATGCTCGACCCCGAGCAGACAGGCCAGCGAGCGTTGCGCTGGGAGGATGTGACCACCGGGGGTGTCGATTTCGACGGCATCTACTACCTCTCCGAGGAGAATCGGACAGACTTCGACCCCGACCACGACTGGCAGAATGGTGACGTCATTCCTCGCCGTCTGCTGCGCGAACCCCAGGGCTCCCGGGGCAGTATCTCGGTCCATGGTCAGGCACGCTGGGAAGACGGTTTCTGGGACGTAACCCTGATGCGTGACATGGACACCGGCAATCCACTGGATGACAAGGCCTTCCATGAGCAAGGCGTCTATGACGTAGGCATCGGTGTCTATCGCAATGCCACCGGCAGTCGTTGGCACTATGTGTCCCACCCCTATACGGTAGGATTGGGGCGTGACGCCGACTTCCAGGCCGAAGCGTTCCATGGCAGCTCCCCTGACTGGAATGATGACTGGTTCGAGATGACGCTGTTCTATCCAGGGCAGGTGGACTGGCCGACGCTGATCAGCCGTGCCCATGCCGGTGCTGAAGATATCGCTGCGCACAAGCCGGTAAGACCCCGCCACAGCGAGAAGCAACTGGCCCTCTACGGCGTGGAGATGGAGTTCAGAGAAGCCATCACCTCGCGGTGGTTTATGACCCTGTTTGCCGGGTTGATTGTTATGCTCGGCACGACTCTCGCCCTGCTTCCAAGCTTCCGCTCGACTCGCAAAGGAGACCAATCATGAACGGTGTTCACGCCATGCTCGCCCACTTCCCGGTGGGGTTCTGGGCACTCGCCACTCTGATGATCCTGGTCGGCGCCTTCCTGTCCGGTCGATTGGCTGAGCTCAGTCGTGCCGCCCTTCTGCCGGTGTTGGTGCTCAGCCTGGTTGGGGCACTTGCCGCCACCGCCATCGGGCTCATCATCTGGCCCATGGAGGCCAACCTGGCCAGCCCGCTGACGCGCAACCATATGCTGATGGCCTTCTGGTCGCTGGGCATTTACACCATGATCACCGTGTTGGTCTGGAAAGCCGGCGATACCGCCTTCGAGGGCAATCGTCGCTGGGCTCTGGTGGTTCTGGCCCTGACCGGGGGCCTGATGTTCGCCTCCACCGGCACCCTGGGGGGACATTTGGTGGGGGCCACCACGGCCTTCTCGGATATCCTCGGCCTGATGGGTTGGGAGGTCTACACCACCTTCTACACCCCCCTCTGGGCCATCGGCGTCATGGTGATCATCGGCATTGCTCTGGGGGCGCTGGGCCTCATGAGCCTGCGCAAGACAGGCTGAGACCGCGACAGACTCGCACGGAATCGAGCAGGAAGGGAGCTACCTCCCCTTCCTCTAACACCACCAAGCACCAAAGGGGTTCTACCCCGTTTCTACGGACGGTTCTATACCACGGCAGCTGTTTTGCTTCAGGGGTAACACCTGGACCGAGCTTCATGACCCTTTCACCTGAAGACCATTCACGCATCATTGAGATGGCATGGGAAGGAGATGGCATGGGAGGATCGAACTCCTTCAGCTTCGACCAGCAGGAATCAATCGCAGTTTTGTACCCGGGCAGTATAAGCATCGATGACCGCTCTCGAGAGCTGCGGGCGTAGTGGATACTGGTGTCGATCTAAAGCGGAAAAAAACAGAAATGATTTTCGGGACTTTGAGATGTAATTACGGATTCATAATTACTGTGTTTGGTGCGGACGGAGAGACTCGAAATCAATAAACGAATCAATCAGTTACCTTACCAACTATAGCAGTTTGTACATTCCATTGTACACGACTCAAAGCACTTGTTTTTAAGCCGTTTTGTCGTAATCGAGTGTCTTATCAATCACGGAGCGGCACTATATAGATGCCTAGTTTCGAATGCAAATTTTTTTTAGCATCCGTTAGCTCATGAACCAAGCAAATGGATGTTAGCTTCACGTACGCGCTGCAACTGTTCTGATATCAGCCTGGTTGTTGATCGGCTCAATCCATGCTCACGCGCCAATGCTTCAAACTCAGACAATACACTCAACAGCTCGGCAATACATTCTTGCGCGTCATTCCAAGACGCAAAACCTGCACGCCGAGCCAGCGCCTGCACGGCCTTAACCGTTGGCGCTTTACCATAGCCGGCAAAGGCGGTGGCATGCTCACCGAAGGGATGGGGGCTAAAAGTAACATCGTAGAAAGGTGCGGCTGACCAGTCACCATTATCCGCCTGCAGAAACGCCCAGTTTTTGCTGTGATCATCCTGATTACAGGCAAACAGATTGAACAGTGCACGACGAAACTGCAGTCGCCCCACTGCAGGAGATTTGCACAGATGGCGGCTGGCCTTGATCAGATCCTCGTAATCCATACTGGGCATACGGAAGTCTGCATCCAGCAAGCCACAGGCGCTGTGCATGTGCACCCGGCCTGCAGCGGCCGTACCGTTAGTCAACCAATCAAAGCGCTTTATCGCCAACCACACATCAGCCCCACTGCCCTGTGCCGCCGGCACAAGCGACCACTCCGGCGGCTCCAGCTGCGCCCGTTTTGCCAGGCTCAAAAAGATCGCCTCACAAATGCCTTCTTCATGCCCCAAGGGCAAGTTGCTGGAGGAGAATTTAACCAACCAGGCTTCATCCCCGGGCTTGGCCAGCGTGCTGCAGCGACTCAGGTCACCGTGCTGAGCATAGACCTGCGCCTTGGGCCTCGCGCCCCCGGAACTGCCCGCTGCCGCCAGGGCGGTCAGTACCTCTTCTGTCTGGCCGTCATACAGCGCCTGTGCCTCCAGCCCAAGGGTATGCAGATTTACCGTGTCATCAGCTGTCGGGCAATAATCCGAGACAGGTGCGAAAGACAAGGCTCCGATACCGCTACCACCGACGAAGGCGAGTCGATCCAGGGGCGTTACCTGCGCCGGCAGAATGCCATACTGGCGGAACAGGCGATCCTGCAATAGCAAACCCCAACCGTCCGGCAGTGCATCGGCAAAAACGCCATGCAGGCCACCATGAGGTTCGCGGGGCGCCCGTTGCAACTCGGTTGTCGGTTGTAGCGTCAGTGGTGACAGGTTGCCGAATTGCGGCAGGTAGCCCTGATCGTATTGGAAGAAAATACCCTGGCGGTTTTGCGCCAGCACGCCCACTGCCACCTGTTCACCCGTGCCAAGCGTACGGGTGACATCTAGCCGTTGCACCGGCTTAAAACTCATCGCGCAATACCTCCTCTATGCTGGCAGGCATGCGGTCAGGCTGCCCCCTGCTCTGAGTGAGCTCATATAGGCGCGAAAGGTCATCCAGGGTCTGCCAGATCAGCAACAGCTGGCGAAAAGAGATCTGCCCGGTCAGCTCGAACTTTTTGATGGTAGGTGCGGGGACACAACTACGCTGGGCCAGCGCCTCACGCGACAGCTTGGCCTGCTCTCGCAGAGCACGCAGATGAGCTGCAATGGCCTGTTGAACATCCTGATCATCGAGCAACTGGAATTTAAGCATGTCGGATACCGGTCGGTCAGGTGCTGCGTAAACTTTTTAAATTAGATATTATTGTATCCCATAAAGGGATTAATTGTTAGTTATGGATATAGTAATATCCCATAACCAATGTCCGGCGTGTAATGATTTTCCTCCATCCACCGGACGTTTCCACTCGCAACAAACTGAGTGTTCGCGGCCAAATCCGTTATGGAGGCCGCTATCATTACGCTTGATCGGTTATGGAATCAGCTCGACATCTATAGCTTTGCCCTTCTTCTCGGCGCTTGTTTCGCCTGAAGGGTCTGGTTTCTTGATGACCTTAAACCGGCCCTTGATTTCGAAGCTCTTGGGCAACCGGGTCATGACACTGAAACAATAGCCATGGAAAGTTGATATCTGTAGCTCGAGTGCCAGCTCACCAACTTCTTGCCGAATGCGTTGGCGAATCTCTTGAGCAGCACGGTTGGTAAAGGTGATCAGCAGGATCGAAGACGGATTCACGCCCTGCTGAACCAATCGGGCTGCACGTGAGATGATGGTGCGTGTCTTGCCACACCCGGCACCTGCGACCACCAACAGGTTCACGGCGTCACCGTTGTAATCAACGGCCGCCTGCTGTGCGGAGTTCAATTGCGTCATGTTCTACTCGCCTCAGATTACAAGTTCAGGTAGTAATCCCGAATCATCTGCGTCATCAGTTACCAATGCGCTTCAATACAAGGAATGTTGCAGTCGCTTTGTCTTCTCCTAAGATCATGTACGCATCAGCCAGCATCACCCCCAAACTACTCATTCATATCGCCATACCCATACACAAACGCCAGCTTGCGGGCGCGGGTCAGGCTGACGTAGACCAGCGCGCTCTTCATTCTCGCGCTGGCGTCGGGTAACCGCATCAGCGGCGCTGCTGACGACAAACTCCAGCGGCACCAGGCCCCGGTTCGCTGAGGCGATGAACACGGCATCAAACTCAAGACCTTTTACCCGATGCATGGTGGCCAGGTTCAGTGCACCATCCGGTGTAGCTGCGCCGCGTCCATCCAGCTGATGGCAGAGCTGCTGCCTGTTTTCCAGCCGAGCCTTGGTGTCACCCAGCTCCTTGTGTGTGCGGGCGATCACACAACAGGCCTCGGGTGCCAGTCCCTGTACCTGAATCGCGGCCAGGATAGCATCGGCCTGTTCGGTGGCATCGCTGAAGCATTTAACTTCTGGGGCGGGGCCATGCATCAACGAGTGGTAGAATTGCTAGAGGGTTATAGCCGAATATACGTAACCTCAAACGCCTTGCATGGCCTCTGGCTTTGCAAGCGGTTAGCCAGCTGGAAAGCATCGTTCATATCATACTGCTGGAAGATATCGAGTCCCCGATCAAGGGAGATCTTCCAACCATGATCAGTCACGATGTGACGCGCATGTTGGCTACCCGAGTTGTCAAACGAGTATGCGAATTTGATGCCGACCGAGTACATAGCGCTCTGGATCTGATCCAACCACTCACGTTGCTGATCCCCTTTAAACTCATCTTCGACCGTCACCAGGCTGACAACGACTTCATCACCAGGCGGCTTAATCTTAACGATAGTTTCCAACAGCTCCATCAGGTTGCGGGCCTGATAGAAGAGTCGAATGTAAGGGTCCGTGATGGTTATATGGGTCGCTTCTCGCAGATATGGGCCGAACAGATCGTCATAGCTAACACCACGTTGGTTCTCCATAATGACGATGTGTTTTTCTTCAAGAGCGGTTGTCGCTACCGATTGCTGAGCTGGTACATCTCTGGTTATTTCGGTTCCACTTGGCTGTACCTGCTCAGGCGCGAGATCCGGTAACACATCATCGCCGCTCTCTACCACATGATGGAAGTACCGTGGGTATTCCAGCTCTTCAAGAGTTTTAACCTCAAATTTCTTACCAGACTGGTCAGTGTAGCTGAAGTCCACATCGGCATAGGTAGTATCGATCCGCATCAGCTGATCTTTAACACGCTTACGGCCCTCAATTGAGAGTCGCAGTATCCGTTCGATTTCGTCCTTGGTTGCACCACCCTGTGGGAACAGGATCTTCATTAAACCCGAGAAGGTTTTGTTGATGCCGTCGCGGTCACGGGTTGAGATTTCCGATGACAGTGTGAAGTGCTCTTTGTATTGATCCGAGAAATCCTGGTTGCGCAGGTGGCGCAGAATTTCTGCCAGGTAATCTACCACGAAGCCGTATCCCGACGAGAACATCTCGCCACGGATGATATCCACCTCCCAGCCGGGCACGTAGAAGTGCAAACGGTCCAGGAATGCAGAGTCGTAAAACTTCTCAGGAAGTGCATCGAACAAGTCTGAATGTTTGAGCATATAAGGCAGACTGTGTTCCGTGTTGCCCACAAACGCCATCGACGCATCAGCACCCAAGGTCTCAACACCACGAGAGAACGACTTGTTCGCCATGTAGTTCTTCATGATGTCGACGAGGGCCTTATCTACCCTCTTCTGCTTGCCGGCAAACTCATCAAAGGCCACGGTATCCCAGTAGCCAACGAGACCAATTTTGCCGTTTGAGTTGTTCACAAACAGCTTGGGTACCGTGACTTCACCGCCTGAAATCAGAATGCCGTGGGGCGAAAATTCAGAATAGATGTGGGACTTACCCGTGCCTTTCGGACCCAGTTCGATCAGGTTGTAGTTACGCTCGCAGAACGGGATAAGTCGAACCAACTGTGTCAGCTTGCTGCGCTCGCCAAAGTATTCTGGATTGAAGCCAACACTCTGCACCAGTACATCAATCCACTCATCCAGCGTGAATTGGCTGCGTGCTGCCAGATAGTCCTCGTAGTTGAATCGGGACATCTGGATCGGCTTCAAGGATCCAAGAATCCAGGGCACGGCATCCTTGTCTTCGGTATGTTCGTACTCGATGTCGGCAATCACCCAAACACCGCCAACGAGTAGTTTCGGGTGCTGTTTAACAGTTCCGGAATCGATGAGGACCTTTTTTATACCAAGGTTTGCAAACTCGGTCTCGTAGCAGTCCTTCTTGTCATTAAGCGCAACTGTTACCTTATCGATAACCTTGTGGCGCCCTTTCTCACGGATGGTTGAGCGGATCAGGCCTGCCTCATTGCGATGGACATAGTGCTTGGCCAGGATCTCCTTCACGGTTTGAATGCCGCTTTGGATGCTGTCTTCATCATTGGTCGCGCAATACTGGCCTAACAGGTACTCCAGCACGTAGGACGGTACGATCGCATTCCCCTTAACAGTCTTCACCAGGTCTTTGCGCACGACCAGGCCGGGGAATACATCGCATATTTTGGTGTTCAGATCCGTCATCGCTCTACCCTGTTTTTCCATTACGCTCATACAGCTTAAAAATCGAAGTCGCTGGTGAACGAACGGCGAATGGTGTACTTCAGCTGTTTATATTCAGTGTACTGGTTAGTGCCTGCAACTGGCTCTTCAAGCTTCAGGCTCACTTCCTGGTTATTGGCATCATCCGCATCCTGCGTCAGTACGAAGCGTAACTTCATTTCGCGCTCGCGGGCGTTGTCTGCGGTCAGGTCCAGGGTGACATTGTGAATGTCAGATATCAGCTGTCCAGTCGAGGTGTAAATACCGCACCTCAATTCACGCGGCTTCAGCTTATCGCTCACTGGCTCAGTTTGATACAGCGTCACTGACAACTGGCCAGCTGTAATCACATTGACACCGCCGCGCAGCAGATCAACCTCAACGGTCGCAATATCATCCTGACGCTTCTTGTTCACCGAGATAACCGGAACAATAACTTCCTGCAACGAGGCCCCGCCATGTACGAAGCGGCTACCGGAACCACTCAGACGTAGACGTTGGATTCCTTTCGGAATCACAGCATGGACTTCACCAGCCAGTCCCAACTGAGCAGGACTAAACACTTTGACAGAGTCCGGCGCGGATAGCTGCTTGCCAAGCAGGAAACGGCGGTCTCTGTAATGCACATCGCCCTGCACCTCCGCTTTCAGGAAGTCGCTCTCTTCCAACGGGCGGTTCTGGTAGATAAAGCCGTGGTCTGCCGTAATCAACACATTGGAAGCGTTGTAGGCGGCGAGCTTTTTAACCAGCGTCATCAGGTCATCAAAAGTGCGCTCTGTGGCTTCAAAGGCTTCACCCTCGGACTGCATCTTATCGCCGGCGTGGTCGATTCGGTTGTGGTAGATGTAGATGACGTCATGGTTCTTGAACAGCTCACGCCCTTCAGCTTGCGTCATCTCCAGAATCGACTTAGCCTTCTGGGCACATGCCGACTCACCCAACACTGCTTTTATCAGCTTGTCACGGTTCGCCGTGCCTTGAGTGGAAGCGCCATCAATCGACACCGTACTGTCATTAGCGGAAATCGAAAACTCACCGCCCTGATGCGGCAGCAGCGATGCCATGCCCAACTGGGTGTAGCTGGGCAACGCCGAGAGCATGGGCTTGAGTGAAGCCTGGTAACGTTTCTCCCGGTTAATGCGCCCTATCATCTCTTCTGCTGCTTCATAGCGGAACGCATCCGAGATAATCACGCATACCTTATTACCCCGATTGGTATAGGGCTTAACCCAGTGACTGTAGAACTGACGCTGCGGAATCACATCCGGTACAGACCAGTTGCTCATGGCATCAACCTGGCCCTGCCACTGTGTTGCCAAGGGCCCCAGGAAACGATTGATGTACAGGTTCTCAATCGTTTCATTGAGACTGTTCAACAATGTTCTTGCCGGTGGCGACGTATTCAGCGAATGGATGAACTGTCGGTATAGCTGATCAATTTTGAACCAATGACTGACATAACCATGCACAGCATCTGAACTGTTGCTCATATTGAGCTGGACTCGGTCCAATCGGGTTAAGAACTGACTGGCGACCTCAATAGCCGTGTACAGGGTCTTGAAGTCAGCATACCAATGGCTCTGACGTCGCTCACGGCAATACTTGGTGATCTCGCCTTCTGATAGCGTGCGCTGCTCTACTGCTTTGACCAGATCAACAATCACCTTCTGATCGATCAGGCGGTAGTAATCCATCTCGATCACATCTCGCAGATCCCGAGCGTTCAGGTCGCTCTCGATATCGAGCAGTTTGGCATAGTCTTCCGACAGTGCTTCAAACACCGCTTCGTGCTTGCGGCTTTCCTTCCAGCGCTTAAACAGAACCAGTGCATCGTTGTTGAGTGAGGCTTTATCCTGAGGCTTGGGATTGGTCACCGACAGCGCATAGCAGGATTTAAACAGCTCAATCGAGAAGTCTTTAACGGATGGCTGAGTCGATACATATCCGTAGTGTCGCTCTACCTGCTCCCAAAACACAGCGGTAAGGTTGCAACGCTCCATAAGTGCATAACGGGGCTGCTCCTCTTCGATCAGCTCATCGAAGAGGCTCTCACAGATCACATCAAGGCGCACGTCGGCTAACTGGTGCAGGTCAGCACACACTGCCAACATTTTGAGCCTAACCTGGTGCTTGAGATCATCCGGCTTCAACAGGGCCAGCAGACGCTGCTTACGGATTTCTGCTTGCCTGGGTGCTCTGCCGCCCTCGAAAAAGGCCTCGTGCTCCGTCACAACCTCGGCATATTCAGGCGGCAGGTTCATTTCACTGAGCCAGATCGCCGACTGGTCGGTACGGAACACGGCACTGCTCAGCTGCACATCCAATAGCCAGTTGTTGATGTAATCCGGCTCTTTACCTTCGCAATAGAGCAGAAACGACTGCTTTGGGGACTCTCTCAGTATCCGGTGCTTGAGCGTGAACTCGTTGGCGTTGATCTCGACCTTCTCAATACCCTCCATTTCAAGGCTTTCGAAGGCATCACGAAACTCCTGCTTATCGTCATACCAGAAGACGATTCGCTGGCGCTCAAACAGGCGAGCCAGTGCTTGTTGAATACGATTCTGTGTCATCGCTCTGCCTTAGCTCAAACCAGTAATCTTCTTCAGCGCCGAGCCAAAGAGCGGGTAGTTATGCTTTACACCATCATCCAGATCGATCTCGATGTTCTGGCCTGCCAGTGGATAGAGCACGTCGCGCTCATAGCCGTTGACTTCATCAATTGCTTTGTCGAGCTTGGTGATCATTTTCAGTGCCTGGGTCTTCTCTTTCTGGCTGGCGCTGGCACTTATCGAGATCTGCTCATAGCTATCCTTTCGTGCCTCCAACTTGGTGCGGAACTCACGTAGGTATTCGTTGAGTACGACACTCACCGTCGACGGTGTATAGCGGTGCATATAGATCAACGCATTGAAAGTACCCTTAGGGCTGGAGAACAACCAGTAGATCGGGCGCTTCTTGTAGCGTTTGACATGGTCGTTGTAGAAGTCCTTTACAAAGTACTTTTGCAGAGTCTTGCCCAATGCATTCTCGATGAAGGCCAGGTTCTCGGCATAGTGTTCCTCGCCAAAGGTGACGCGCACGAACTGCTTGAAGCGTTCGGTGATATCATCCTCAAACCAGTCGCCTTCGAAGTCGATCATCGGAACAACATTGTCTTCATCCGGCATAAAACTTGGCTGCGGCACTTGGGCCAGATAATCCTCCAGCCGCTCACCCTGGTTGGCAAGGATCAGACCCGGCTCGTCAAGGCTGTAACGGCCAAACATGCAGCCCACCGCGTAAGAGAGAAACTCGGCCATAGTATCGGCCCGCAGGCGGGTTTCGCGGTCGGCCTCGGAGTTCTTCACGCTATAGCGATAAGCGGGGTTGCAGGTCAGTGTAATCTCCTCGATCGGCACCTCGGGGGTCAGCTCGTCTTGAAGACCATAGGCGTCGATGAAGATGCGGTTGTTGTCTTCTTCCATTGCCTGCACCTCGTCCGTCATGGACTGCCAATGGGCGCGCATGGTGGCGTAGCTGTCCTCCAGCGTCTCGCCGCGATGCTCGGGCGAGAGCAGCGGAAGCGTGGTGAAATCCCATGAAGTTTCGTAGGCGTCCCAGTCGGATTTGGCGGTTTCGACCCCAGCTTGAGTAGGCCCAGTAGGAAAACTGGCTTCATGCGGTATTGTTGGAAGCGCGCGCACCTCGTTAATTTTGGTACTCATGGTCGGATTTAAAGCCTTCAAGAGGTCTCTAACCATTTTTGAGTTCAAGTATGCCAGCGCTACTGTCGAGTGGCTTTTGTCATACGGAAACAGTGAGGGGCCTTTTGTTTCAAATGTAGTTCCCTCTGGCAGAACACGAAAAGCAGTTGAGGCAGAAGTAAGGTCTGTCCATGTAATACCTTCCTGATACCAATATTTCTCCGCCAAAATCCTGGCTGAGTGGTCTTTTCGGTAAAACATGCGAGCAGATTCTGACCAGTCTATCAGGTGTTCAAGATTACCGTACCATTTCCGATAATCTCCCCCCTTAGCGCATATTAGCCACCGTTTTCCGCGTCCGATAGAATGTGCGTCTACTTCCCAAAGAAATCGCAGATATTTTTCGTTGTCTGAGGTCTTATTCTGCCCATCGGTATTGAAAAGATCACCAAGCGAGCCTCGGTTAAATGCATTAAGTGCTGGTTTGCTTAGCCAATATGCAAGAGGGCAGCCTGGAACTTTGGCGAACTCTTTTTGAGATAGTTTATTACTACGATCGTTTTCTGGAGGAAAATTCAGCGGAGTGCCTTGCTCATCTGCCTCATAGTAACGAACACAACGATAGTCTCCAAGAAAACTGGGACTGCAATCTTTTCCAGAGATGAAGGCAGTAGTCCCAAAATTGATTCCCATACTCGTCCGGCCTTTACCAAGATAAGGCATGTGAAGCATTCGGTATATCGTGGAGTCGCTTAAGATTTTTTTGCGAAATTTTTCAAAAGACGACAAGAACATCCAGCTTTCCATGGTGACCATGCCTAACAAGCCCTTGGGTATTATCAAGCGGTAACCACGTGTAATGAATGCTGCATATAGATCAGCTTTTTCATCTGAATATGTTGACTTGAGGTAGTCCGAGACTTTGCCGTTCATCCCTTTACTGCCCATGTAAGGGGGATTCGCCACAATAACATGGTATTTCGTTGACAGATACTCAGCCATATTAAGAACTTGAACTAGGCGTTCAAACACTTCACTTAGCAGAAGATCACCCGAGAAATCCTTGGCTGCGACTAAGCGTAGCGTCTCTGCCGGATCTTTGAGCTTCGGAACAATCAACGAACCAAAATTCTTCGCCTGCTCAAACTGGGTAAGCGTCTCCCGCAGATCGGCGGTATAGAGATCTTTACCCACGATGGCCATCACATCATCCATCTCGGAATCTGAGAAGCTGACATTCTCCAGCACACAGATATTGGGCTTGGCATCCATGCGGAAGAAGCGACGGCGACCGAGCTTTTCGGCGGCCTTCATCTCAAGAGCAAAGGACGCCAGCGCTCCAGCCCGCTCATCAATCTCAACACCATAGAGATTGTTGGTGAGAATCAGAGCTGGAATATCATTCTGGTCGTAACCTTCTTCTTCGTAGATGGCATAGAGCAGATCAAAGGCATAGGTCAGCATATGGCCTGAACCTGCCGCAGGGTCACAGATACGGATCTCTTCCGGGCCGCTGATCTTCAGAAAATCTGATTCTGGATTTTCAGGCGCAATGTAGTACTCCATCTGCTTGGTGAGCCTGGAGTTGGGACGGTTGAGCATCCATAGACGGCCAAGGGAGTTTTCAACCAGGTAGCGCACAATCCAGTGCGGTGTGAACAGCTGGGTCGCGGCCGGTATATTTTCGGCGGTGATCTTCTGGTTCTTCTTGAGCCCAGCAAACACCTCGTCCTTTTTCTCGGAGATGTAAAACTGGTACAACCAACCAATAATCTCAACATCCTTGCAGGCATCCGGCGTCAGAACTTCGCGCATATTGGCCAGGATGGAGCTCTCCGAGAGCAGGTCGTCCGGCATCAGCAGCTCAGTGAAATCCTGAATGCGCTCAAACATATAGGGCATCCGGTCGTACAGGGCGTTGCAGGAACCCACTATCAGCAAACGGTAGGCTTCGGTTTGGGCATCCGGACTGCTGATTGAGCCATTGATGAGGCCTCGAATCTGATCGGCTGTGTGCGTATTAAACTGGGTGTCGTCGATGACGCCCGATTTGGCTTCAGCTAGGATCTCGGGCTGAACCTGCCCCTCCGCTGGCGAAACCACACCGACACGGTTGTAGCCGTTCACATCCATAAAACGCAGGGCGCAGAAACGGTTGAACCAGGTGTAGGCCACCTGATCGATGAGGCCCGCCTCCCCTTGTGCCGAGACCGCCTTCTCAAGCTCATTTACCACAGCGGGGTATTCACGGCGCGCACTGCTCTCGGGCTTGAGTACAAAAGCGAGCTTGCTGCTGACCTGTTCCAGTAGGCTTTTACGGGCTGATTGAGCAAACCTTTTCAGCGCACTTGTTTCCATTTTTGGGGTATCCATTACACGCGCACCTTCTTACCCTGGCTCACAGTGGCCAGCAGTGTGTTTCTGTAACTTTCCAAATAGGCTTCCACATCTGCCTCGGATTCCAATAGTGGTTTGGCGAAGACCACTTGTAGCTCTTTGGCGCCGACAATTTCAGCCTTGGGCTTGGACGGATAAAATGTTGGCGGGGGCTCCTGGGTACCACCGTTCGCTGAAGTGACTGAGCTGTCATCGTTACTGGGCTTTTTCGGCTCAGGTACTGGCTCAGGGGTCGGCGCATTCCACTCAAGGATCTGCTCAAGCAGTGCTGCGTATTGCTGATTTTCAAAGTTGTTCGCTGTATCACGCACCATGGCGATCAGCACCTGATCGTCGATCCGACGCTTAACCGCTTCAAACTGGTTATTCAGCTGCTCTTTCTGCTCAGGTTTCAGGGCGGTGTGCCCCTCGTACTGCGTCAGTTTGGCCTCAAGGCTTTCAATCTTCGCGGTTGCGGCAGCTTTCTCGCTCTCAATCGCGGCATCCAGCTTGGCTTGTAGCGATTGCATATCGGCCACAAGGGTTTGTATCGCCTTGCCTCGGTAGATATTGGGATCAACCAGGGCAGACTTGATGGCATCCAGCTCGTCGGCCTGTACATAGCTGAGGTTGGCCTTGTGCTCTTCCAGCAGGCGATTGGCTTGATCAAACTGAGCTTTGTTGGAGCCTTTCATGAATGACAGGATTGGATCGATCACTCGATCTTTGTAGTCATCCAGCCACTTGTCCTCATCACGAGGCAGTTCGGTTACAAACCAGGGGTAAGGTTTGTCTTCCAGATCCGTAAGGTCGGCAATGATCTCTGACAGCACACGCAGGAACGGATATCGTTCGGTTTGCAGGAATAGCTTCTCAAGCTCGGCTTTCTGGTTCGCGAAAGCTTCCTGAGTCTCTTTCGCCAAAGCCTTGGCTTCGGTTGCGTGCGCCACCTTGTCAAAGTAATCGCTGTAAAACTCTTTCAGCTTTTTGGTCTGGCCTGGGGTGAACTCCACCTGTGGGTCCAGAATCAGGTTGCCGTGGGTATTCGAGTTCTTCAGCTTAAGCGCCAGCTCAGCATCGTCCACCAGGTTGGTATTTTCACGTACTTCAATTTTGCCCCGCGCGCACAGGTGCGCCAACGTGCAGAGCACGGCGGCGTACGACCAGCCATAGGGTTTACGCTCAAACTTCTCCAGCAGCAGCTTGACCGTGGTGCGAATGCCGCCACGGTGGTTACTTTGAATCTGGGAGAACATCTCTTGCTGCGCTTCGGGCAAGCTGGCTTCATCACCGAACAGGCCTTGCTCGCCTTGGGTCAGGGTGGCCGCGATCTCGCTTTCCTGGTATTGCTTGCCCCGGTGCATTTTGAGATTCGGATAGGTCTGCTTGGCCAGCTCAATAAAGGCCTTTTGAACCTTGCTTTGACCATCTTCACCAGCCAGTTCGATCTCTTGCCCACGAACAAAGTAGATCGCCTGTCCCATCAGTTTTGAGACCAATGCTTTCAGCTGGGTGTAACGCTCGCCATTCTGAGCGGCTTTATCCGCCAGGATGCGTTTCACCGAGTCCTGCTGGGTGGTGCGAGTCTCATGGGAGATGTATTTCTCAGTTTTCTTGTAGAGCAGCAGGTCACGTATCAGGCGCTCGCTGGCCGGCAGCACCACCCGCAGTTCATCGTTGTAGACCGTATCGGTTTTGTGTTTTTCGAATGCATCGCGGTAATCATGGAACGAGGTGATCACGTTGATCGCCAGTTCGTGCTCACGGCCAACCTGGTTATCGTCCAGCTTGCGGGTGAACGAGTAATCCTGGCCGCTTTCATCCCAGCGGATCTTGCGGTTCTTGATGACGCCATCAAACACCAGCTTTTCGAGCTCAGACTCAACCGCTTGAGTATCGACGTCGGTGTTTTTAATCTCGGCCTCAATGTCTTGCTCTTCATCGGTGAGGTACTCGTAGAGTTCCCCATTCCGCTGAATCAGCGTCTGATTCTCAAGCAGTGCCAGCGCTTCTTCGACATTGGCTTTCAGTTCCGTGATCGAGGTGTCAAAACTACCCTGCATCAGCACGCAAATGTTGCGCACGGTGGGTTTGAACTCTTTGACGTATTTCACCAGGAACAGAGCCTTCAGCACACGCAGTGCAAAGGTGTTCGTCAGTGTGTTCTCGGCACGAAGGATCGATGACTGGATCGCTCCTTTCAGGGCTGTGCGGATGCCTTCGAACATCAGATCAAAGGTTGCCAGGTCACCGAGCTGGTGGCCTTTGATCCCAATCGCAACCTGCTGGAATACGCCCAGCATAGAGCGTTCACCTACTGAGCTGTGCTTACCCTCAAAGGCGCTGTGTCGCGACAGGTTCTGAATGGCCGACTGGAACAGATTGAACTGATACGGAATAAACGGATAGCTCTTGATGAAATGCTCGCGATCCTTGAAGTTCGGGTAAGTAGCGGAGCCATCAGCAAAATCGAACAGGGTTTTAAAGTTGTTCTCCTGCTGGTGGAACAGGTCCGACAACGGGTTGATATATTCCTTACGCTTGGCCAGCAAGCGCATCTGGATCACTTCCGCCACATCCTGGCTGCTTAGCTTCATGCGGTTCTTGAAACGCGCCTGAATCTTGGTGAAGTCATTGGATTGTTGAGCATCTTCACCCAGCACAGCGGACATATCTTCCTGAGCCGTCACAACCACCCATGAGCGCCCTTTACACTTGGTTGCCAGGGACTCCGCCACGGTTTGTAGGTTGGTCATCAGCTTGACGTTGTCAGCGATGTACTGCCCAACCTCATCGACAAAGAAGTTCAGGCGGAAATCATTACCTTTGGACTCCACATAGGCATTCACCTGCTCAGCAAAGTCCTCGATGGACAGGCGATAGTCATCGCGGTATTTATCCAGAATATCGGTTACGGGCGTATCGATGAACCTCGAGTACGCCTGGTCAATTTGCTTACCCATGCGCTTGGCGCGTTGACGGCCCCACTCCCAGTCCCGGCCCGCAATTTCTGTAAAAGCGGCCTTGAAGGCGTCAAACTGACCATCGGTGTCCAGTTCTCGTTCGAACTGTGCGATATAGGGGTGCTTGCCGTAGTAACCGCAGTGTTCATCAAACACCTTTACAAAAACAGCGATCAGCGCATCCAGCTCATCCTTGGAGATCACATCGGCCTTCTGGTCGATATTGAACAGGATGCTTTCCGAGGGAATAGTGACTGCACGCTTCAGGTCTTCAGCTTGCATACCGCCTTCGTTGAAAGGCGGTTTTTCCAGGAACAGGTCCAGCGGATAATAGGTGTCTTCAATCGGCTTGTTCTGAAGCAGCAGCGCCAGCATCTTCAACAGGTGAGACTTACCTGAGCCGAAGAAGCCCGAAACCCAAACACCGTTCGCGCCCTGGTAGTTCAGGTAGGCGTCCAAGAACTCATCCAGGCGTTTGGCTACCTCTTTGGTAATCACATACTCGTCTAGCTCAACATACAAACTGACATCATCATCCGCTTTGATCACCCCTTCTATCGGGCGATCAACGGCCTTGTCAAACAGCTGTTCCAATAGCATATGAACTCCTATAAATCTGATCAGTTCGCTCGATCGAGTATGTTGAACGCGCGGTAGTATTTGTCGTCGGTGAGCTTGTCGAACAGGCGCAACGAAGCACCACTGGCAAGGGAGTGCTGATACTTGCCAGGGAAGAACATCAACGTGGGCTGCTCTTTGGCAACCCGCTGTAAGTTATTCAGAATGTTATGGGAGCGGATGTACGGAAAGACCTCACCCACACCCGTGATGAAAATGACATCGTAACTGGTGGCATCCATCTTCTTGACGATGGCCGGGATCAGCACGGTTTCGGTATCCAGAATCCCCTGAAGCTCTTCTTTTAGTTCGTCACGCGAGAGGGTTGTCTCGTTTTCCAGTAGCCACTCCCAGTCGCCCTCGCCCTTAAGAATCTCAATCACCAGGTCATAAAGGTTGATCTCCAACACGCCCACACCTTTGTCGGCCAGCTCATTCTTGAGCTGCTTGACCGCCTGCATCATGTCGGAGCTGATCTCAGGCTCAAACGGGCAGATATGGAACGGGACTTCGTTATTGAGCCCTTCGTTGTTTCGAAAGCGGTGACTGGAGACTACATTTAGCAAATGACTCTGACACTCAGCCAGGTTCTTTGCCGACACGGTATTGTCACGTGACGGATTGGATGTGACCTGACTCATAGACGTATTGCTCCGGGTATAAAGGCGAGATCAGACTCTGGCGAGCAGTTCTGTACCGCTGCCGAGAGCATCTGGGGCATCAGTTCGTTGGACTCGTTAAGCAGCTCACACTGGCGCATCATCTGAAACAACATCTGGCGCGCGTTGGAGCGTGTTTTGTCGGATACCTTTTCAAGTTCCGGATGCCACTCTGCTTTAGCATTGAAGAAGTAGCCATAGTCGTCATAGGTGATTTCATATCGTCTTGAAGCACTGGCAGAAGCCAGTACTTCCAGTGAAAATTCACCAATGAACGGATACTGCTTACAGATTGCGATCCAGACCAGTTGCCTGACATCTTGCGTATGATCTTGAACAATCACCTCAACCTGTGCTTCAGACAAAAGCTTGAGGCGCTTGTGAACCTCATTGTAGATGATACTGCTTGTACGGCTGGCGCGCGTTTGGAGGACGTTATCATCGATAACGACCTGCTTAACGCGTGCCCAGTCCTTCAGATCGCTGAACTGCTGCGCAACCAGAACGGTTTCTCTGAGCAATGCGGTGCGCGCAAATCCGATTTTGTATGTTGTTACCACTTAAGTTTCCGCCCGAACACCATCTATCAGCTTGATCATCGAGCCACTTACGTTTGACCCACTGCCAACGAAGTTGGCTAAAGCATTGGATTCTAGAACAAAAAAACCTCAGACCCAACGAGCGTGGTGTCGTTGGGTCAAGTTATTTAGTACGACAACAGAGAGCTAGACAGCACCGCTCTCTGATTTTGTAACGTGAATGTGACCAGCGCGGCATTCCTATTTCACTTTCTTCCAGTCCCTACTGGATGTCTTGCCAGCCAGTCCACTCCTGACACTTCTTACAATTTTCACAGTTCCAGGATGTGCGCGAGCCCTAGATTTTTCAGAAGAGCTTTTCGCCTCACGCGCCCTATCCCGTTCAGCCTTTAATACAGCTTGCTTTGCCAGGTATTCTTCCCGTTCCCTCTCAGCCTTCTGCCTAATTTCAGTTATCAATTTACCAAGGCAAATAACACCCTCTTCCGAAAGCTCAATGTTTGAGCGCATTGCAACAAGAACAGCCTCGTACTCCCTCAGCTTTCCTAACTCTGGAGTAAGATGTTTACGCTTCACTTTCGTCATACAGAATACCCAATTTCGCCTCGAAGCTGCCCAGCAGCATAGGCCATGTTTAATTGGTTGATCTGAGTCTCCGAGTTCTCGAAACCAGAAATTTACCGAGCCGCATTTTTTCTGGCGTCGCGGACTAAAACCACTTTCCCATCCCATTGGATGTCAAAAAGGCCAATTGCATCGATCAGTTCGCTGAGTTTTTTGTAGCCATAATTGCGGGGATCAAAATCAGGACTGGCCTTAGCAATGTAGTTACCGACAGGGCCAAGGTGGGCCCATCCATTGTCATCGGATGCAGCATCAATGCCAGTACGAATCATAAGAAGAAGCTTCGTATTCCCACGCAACTCCTTCGATGATTGTTTAGAAAGTGCAGCTTCAGTGGGTGCTACATCGTCATCTGAGCCTGATGAGCGTTGTTGCGGGGTAAAAACTTCGGTATAGATAAATCGATCACAGGCAGCGACGAATGGCTTGGGTGTTTTCATCTCGCCGAAGCCATAGACGACTTTGCCCGCTTCCCTTAATCTTGATGCTAAACGAGTGAAATCACTATCACTTGAAACGATGCAAAACCCTTTACACGGACCTGTATACAGCAAATCCATCGCATCGATAATCATCGCGCTGTCCGTCGCATTTTTACCTGTTGTATATCTAAACTGTTGGATGGGCTGAATGGAATGTTCTAAGAGAGCCGATTTCCAGCCGTTTAGGTTTGGTGTTGTCCAGTCACCGTAGATGCGTTTGACGCTTGCAACACCCAGTTTCGCAACTTCGCTGAGCAGACCATCAACTGTATAGGGGTTTGCATTGTCAGCATCGATCAACACCGCAAGAGTGTTTTCGGTATCTGCTGCCTTGAGCGTGCCATTTGCCATCGTCTATGCCATCCATGAAATTGAATTCGTCCTAAAACATACCATTGGTGCAGGGGCTGCCATTTTATTGTTGTTGAGACTAAATCCCGGTGCCATTAGCTCCGCCCACATGCTTTGAAGATTTGCTAGCCCAAACGCCCACTCCTTTACCGAAACATGCCGATGGCCATCGCTGAATGGAATGGTTCGACAGCAAAAGCCCAAACGACCACCCCAAGTCCGGCCGCGATCAACTCACGCATGTAATCGCCGTATATCAATTATTCCCTAGCGCCCTGTGCATCACGGATCCATGCTTCGAATGTGCTCGCCGTTGACGAGTGACGACGGCTGATTTTGAATTCATTGAACAGCCAGTCCACCGGATCATCCGGCTGTGCCGCGAGCGCCGCTCGGGCGACGCCAATCTGCTCTTGGTAACACAGCCCTTTCCAGTCACGTTCTTGACCAAAAGCGTTCAGACCTCGCCACGCGATCTCGTCACATACATCACCCGGTGATAGCCAGACGGTTGTGCTCTCATCCCCTCCATCCCAAAAGCCAGCCCAGCCTTCAATCACTTCACGCAGATGCTGACGCTGTTTTCGGGAACTTCGGTTCAAGTCGTGCTTCTGGGCGATATCGAAGGTGAGTTCGTGCAGCGCAATGCCATTTTTACGCTGAAGCACGGCACGCGCTAATGCACTTAGATTGTCTCGGTGTTCCGCCTGAAAGTAGCATTCCTTATCGTATGTAGGAAGGTCAGCCAGGACATCGCCATCTATAGAGGACGCTGTGTCAGCAGGCTCAGGTGGCGGAGGAGGCATATCCGGTGCGGCCTCTTCGGGTGTTACCGGTTTAGTGGTCGGTCCCGGTGACCTGTGGCTCTGCCCGACCTCCGCTCTGCCAGCCACCCTCTGCGGCGCATCAACCAATTGCGGTTCCTGCTCGGTCTCGGTCTCGGTCAACTCGAGTGTCTCCTTTGCCGCCGATGCGGCAAGCTCGGCGGCCTGACGATCCTCGGCCAGGAGAGCTTCCAGGCGCTCATGCAGCCTGTTCATGGCGTATTCCGGTTCCTGGAAGTAATCGGTCGACCAGAGTCGAAGGATACGCCAACCAAGATTTTCCAGAATCACCTGCCGCACGCGATCACGGTCACGCGCTGAGGGCGAGCCATGATAGGTTGCTCCGTCACACTCAACGCCCGCAAGGTACTCACCGGGTCTATCAGGATGCACAATCCCCAAATCCACGCGGAATTTGGATACCCCAACCTGGGTCTGGACCTTCCACCCTTTTTCACGCAGTGTCATCGCCACGGCCTGCTCGAACGCTGAATCAAACTGATCAACACCATAATTGGCCGTGCTGAACTCAGCGAGGGCGATAGGCCCACGCTCTGCGAATTCCAGATAGTTTTTCAAATGCTCCACGGCTGTCGCTTTGGTACGCGACAGATCCACCATTGAAGAATCGAAGCTGGTGAATAACAACACCTCCGTTGTTGCACGCGTTACTGCAACATTGAGCCTTCGCTCACCCCCCGTCTTATTCAACGGGCCAAAGTTCATGCTCATGGTGCGGCCACCTAGCTCGGTGGGGCCATAGGTCAGAGACAGGATAATAATGTCACGCTCATCGCCCTGAACCGACTCCAGGTTCTTCACGAACATCGGATCGTAGGTATCGGTTGCGGTAAAGAAGCGCTCCAGTTCAGGGTTGCTCCGCCGCGCTTCATCCACTAAATCTTCAATCAGGCGCTGCTGTTGAGAGTTAATGGTGACGATACCCATGGTTCGTTCGGGCGCACCCTTCAACATCGCCGTAAGCCGTTTGACGACTTCAGTAACCACCGCCTGGGCTTCAATTACGTTCGTCTGACCTCGGCCTTTGGCATAGACCCCATCAACACGATGCAACGTCACCGCGCTCTCTTTGGTTTCCGCCGACGGGAAAGTCCTTAATTGGTTTTCGTAATAATGTGAATTCGAGAAGGCGATCAGGGTTTCATGGCGACTACGGTAGTGACCCGTCAAGCGCAGATGGGGCAACCGTGCAGCCAGCGCTTGATCAAGGATGGATTCCAGGTCACCTTCATCCGAATCCTCTTCTTCCTTACGCCCGAATGTATTGCTGGGCGGCATCTGTTTAGGGTCACCGACCACGATGACGTTCTTGCCACGCGCAATCGCACCAACGGCATCCCAAGTGGTGATCTGCGAGGCCTCGTCAAATACCACAAGATCGAAGAGTGCAAAATCTGCCGGCAAGAATTGCGCCACGGATAGCGGAGACATCATGAAACAAGGCGTCAGATCAGTCAGTGCCGCTCCCATTTCCTTGACCAACGCTCTCACCGGCTTGTGGCGGGTTTTCTTGGTGAGTTCACGTGCCAGCACACCGTACTCAGCCGGTGCATTGGGTGCGTTACGATCGGGCACTGCCCCCGCTGTTTTCGCCAGGATATAGTCGGCGGTTGTCTCTGCGACTTCGGCATCGAGCTCCCTGAACATCTCAATGGTTGACTCATGCGAAGCGCCTGCGAACTGCACAAGTGATGGACTCTGGTCGATCAGTTTCGGTGCCAGCCAAATGCAGAGCGCCGTCATCGCGTTGTCTTCACAAGACTGCGGGACAATAACGCGTGTTTCCAGTGCCCGTGACAAAGGCTCAAGCTGGTACCTGGCCGCTTTTTGCTTCGCTCCCAGCCATCGACACCACCGGCTCAAGCGTTCGCTCTGCTGTTCAACCACTGCGAAGTCTGATGCGATTGTCGCCAAGTCATCTTCCTGACGGATGGTGACTTGCAACTGCGCAGCTTCTTCCACCAGTTCGGTCAGCTGCGCTGCATCATCAGCCACCGTTCGTGACAACTTGACCAACGGTGTATTATCGGTGAGGTAGTCTCGCCCTTCCACGAGCACTGAACGCAGTTTGCGCAATGGAATGGCTGGATCATCAAAGGTGCTTATGAAGGCCTTAAACAGCTCCATAGCTTTGATGCCATTGGCCAGAGTACTCTCTAATGCACCTGTGTCCGAATCCACCCCTGCCCAAGTGGTGCTACCCTCAAGTTCAGCTGAACTCTTTTTGAGCGTTTGCAACGTCTCACGAGCGGCAAGTGCCTTCTCCAGAATACTGAAGTCTGAGATCTTCTCGAGACCTTGTGTGCACATTTGCTGACGCAGACTCCGACGTTTAAAGAAGCCAAACAGGCCTGTTGCGTCATTGCGCTGTTGGACCCATTGATCCCAGTCGCAGTCGTCTAGCATGTTCCACTTGAGACCATGCCCAAAATCCCGGATCTGTTCTTGCAACCGAGCATGTAAGGGCACGCATTCTTTTAACGCTTTGACACGTGCGAGCCCTCCTTGCTGGAGTGCAAAAACAACATCAAAACGCATCACAAACTCGCACAACTCTGCCAAACGGGCCAACTGCACATGCTTATCTGGTGAAATGTGATCTAGGGGAACCCCCAAGACTTCCAATAACGTCTCTGCATTGGTACGAGCCTGCTTGGCGATCGCATTGATGCGTCTTGCAAAGGTCACCAGAGAGGTACGCCACTGGTTGGAAAATTCCTTTTGAGTAACCGATTTAAAGTGATCTGGCTCCAGGTCTTCAATTTCACCAAAAGCGATTCCCAGCTCTCGTGCGGTCTCCAGATAAGGATCGAGTTCAGCTTCAGTAGTGATGGGTGCCTGAAGCAGGTCTTCAGGCCAATCCAGGCGTAACGGATGCTCATAGGAAAAATGGACCACCCTCGCCATCGCATCACGGGCAGACAAGCCAAGTGCATGGGGGCGGTGCAATTCAACAACGTAGCTATTCAGCCCGTGCCTAACCTGTTCCAGCTTCTGCGCCTTGGCGACCCAGTCACTCTGGGAGATACTTTGACGCCGAGTCCAAGCTGCGCCCAGCTGATCCAACACCGATTTCTTGTTAGCCTTGTTGGAGTGCAACTCCAAACACAGGTGGGCCAGTCCAATCTTCTCCATGCGACGGTATACCACTTGGAGTGCTGCCATTTTTTCAGCCACAAACAGGACCTTTCGCCCTTGCGCCAGGTTGTGGCAAATGATTTTGGCAATGGTCTCCGACTTACCCGTTCCGGGCGGGCCTTCCAGAACAAAGTCCTGAGGGTGAGATGAAGCCTCAACCGCCACCATTTGAGAAGAGTCGCAGTTCAACGGTGCATAGAAGTCTTCCGGCGATATTTTCTCATCCACCTGCTCACGCTCAATGAAGCGATGATCCTGATTGAAAGCCTCCGCAGGGCGCTCAATCAGATGCTCTACAAACGGGCTTCTTTTGAGCAGTTCCGTACGATCACGCAAGTCTTTCCACATCAGGTACTTGGCAAACGAGAATGACCCGAGAACAATTTCCTCCACCACAATAAATCCAGGTTGTTCCTGGATGGCCGCTCGAACGATATTCCAGATCGCCTCGACATCAACACCGGATTCATCTTTAGGAAGTTCGTGACGTAGTTGGTCCAGCGTGATGTCGTAATCCGCCTGAAGCATCTCGATCAGCGTCAAGTTGAAGATCGGCTCTTCGTCAGCCAGCTGAGAAAGCTTGACCGGTGCCTGCGCGCTGCGACGTTCAAGTTTAACCGGCAGCAAAATCAACGGGGCACGGAACGATTTGTCGCTTTCAGGTGTTTCCTTCCAGCGCAGCATCCCGATTGCCAAAAACAGCGTATTGCTGCCCCCTTCTTCCAGGTCGTTCTTGGCTTTACGCAGCAGCTCAATCAACTTGGTTTCGGTTCGTCTTGCAGTCTCATTCACAATGAGCTTTTTGTTATCAAGCTGTTGCAGCGCAAATTCCCGATGCAAATCCTCGCCTGTCGATAACCGAAACGCTTCGGCACTACGTTCTTCATCCACGAGCGGCGTATCTTCGGCTGATACAAATCCAAATATTTGATCAGCGGCCAGCATATCCTCCAACTTGCCCAAGTCTGGGCAAAAGAGCTTCAGCGCCGATTGTTTTACATTCAGCAGTGGGTTGCGCTTCGTCAAATCCAGCAGCTTACGCTGCCACATATCGATGCGTGTTTCCGGTGTTTCTTCATACACCCTCTCGTCCCCGCGCACCGGCGGCAGAGGCGGAGGGCCATCGATGCCGATCGACACAGCACGCGCAACGGTTTTACCCTCTGTTTCCAGGGCGGCTTTGGAGCGCTCTTCAATGATACCGATGGGTTTGATTCGACGTGCCCGTGCCTGCTTGATATCAATCAGCATGACAAAGTCGGATTCCTTGTCTTCTTCCAACAAGGTTTTCGCATGATCAATAGCTTGCTTGAACGTAACGGGTGAATCGTTGGTGACCAGCGTCGTCTCAAACATGACAAGGTCAGACGTATCTATGCGTTTCCTCAGATCGATGGGATCATCGTTGGTCAGGACCGGGAAACACTCATCAATCAACCAGAATCCGGCAAACGCATGGGTCTTGGTTAGCGCAATAACCGGGTTCAACCCCATATTTTCGAGGCAACTCGCAAACAGGATCGACGTATCCAGGCAAGCAGCGGTTTTATGCTCCAGGATATCCTTGGCTGGGCGAATGCGCTGCCCCTGTTTTGCCCAACCATTGGGGGGCGACAGGTACATCAAACGTTCGTTGAACAGCGTCGCCCACAAGGCAGCGCCGAACAAGAATGGCCGTTCGCGGGTATTCGACTGATAGCCGTCGATAGCGCTGTTCTGGCCATCATCACGTAGCCCTTGCGCGACTTTCGCGGTCAATGCTTCAACCGCATGGACGTTGGGTTGTACGAAAGCACCCAACAACTCTGCCTGGCGGGATTCGCCCCCCAATAATCGGCCGGCAACACACACACTTCATAATGAGATATCAGTTCCCGTGACTGTCCCTCTGCATCAATATAGGACGCGGCAAACGTCAGCTGAACCTGCATCTGTTCCGTAAGGCCAGTCAGCTTCTCGAACAGGGGCTTGAGTGGTCGTTCTTGCAGTTTTGCGGACTGACCCGCTGCAAGACGGTCAATCAACCACTCTTCCGGTTCGAAAAAAACGGGGTCACTGGTAAGGCGTATCCGGATATCATTGATGCTCCCGGAAGGCTCTCCATCAGTGGCCTCAGGCGTTGAGACCAGCGCTCGTTTAAGCAATGGATAGGCGTTCTGTTGCGCCGCTAAAGAGAAGGTAGAAGCCAGTTCACAATTGAGGTGCAACTCCATGCTAACGTCCTTTTTATCCTTGAAGCATCGTATTGGCTTGTAAAATCTGGTTCCCCCAAGCCAAGCAGTTAATCCAGTCTAAGGCGTAGCCGCGAGATCCTCAACTAACCGGGTCAGACTGGTCAAATCATGTTGAAGCCAAGCGGCATGCAGCCGCGAAAAATAGTTGTTCAGGTATTCCGACGAATTCCCATCCCCACAGGCCTGTAACCACAGGGCCTGCAACGATAAAGGAGCGCTGCTCTCATTAGCTAGAAGGCATACTCATCATTTGTGACATTTCCAAGTAGCGACAGAAGGCATTGGCTAATTGCATCTGGCGCGGAGTCCGGCACTCTGCATCAAAGACATATGGTGATGCAACGAGTATAGCCATACATTTAGCACGTGAAATCGCCACGTTTAACCTGTTTGGGCTATATAGGAACTCCATCCCCCTTGGCGCATCGGCGAAACTGGAGGTTGCCATGGAGAAGATCGCAATCGGTGCCTCCTGTCCTTGAAACTTATCGACTGTCCCAACCCTAGCGTTTGGCAACAGCTGCTGAATCTCAAATACCTGGGCATTGTATGGCGCTATGATCAGAATATCGTCCAAGGTAATCGGTGCCTCTTCTCCTTCACGATTCACCCATGTTGAGCTATCGGCAAGGATGCGGTTAACAAGCTCAAGTACCGCCTCTGCTTCCTCAATTGAGGCATTGGTGTTTCCTGTGTGCGTGACCGGCAAGTATCGAATACCGTGACCAGAAATGGGGCCATCCGAACGCACGGTCTGATCAACACAGTCCGGCATCGCATCGAGTTTAGACTCATAGAACAGCTCGGAGTTGTAGGCACAGATTTCAGGATGCAGTCGCCAGGTTGTTTCCAGAAACAATCCTTGATCGGGCTGAATGGTTTGGTGCTCACCCAATATATGCTCCAGTGAGGAAGCATCTGTTCCATCAGGATGCGAACCCTGCATAGGCTGTTCAAGCTGCTGGGGATCCCCTAACAAAATGACTATTTTAGCTGCGGGCGATACAGCCACGACATTGGCAAGCGACATTTGTGCAGCCTCGTCCACTACCAAGACATCCAATGTGTCTTGAGCTTCTAAGCGTGACCACAAAAAATGAGTTGCTCCCGCAACCTGAGCGCTGCCCTCGGATAGTGCGTTAAAAAGCGCGTCATTCGTTTTCACGAAAGTGAGTTGCGGCGTGTTCGGTTCAGGCTCTTTTGGTTTTTGAATACAGTGAAGCGGGATCTTTGATTTTTCTGCGACATCAATCACTTTGTCGAGCAGGTTACGAATAACTTTGTGGCTATTCGCCGTGATACCAACGGTCTTACCCTGTTTCACCAGTTCACAAATCATATGAGCGCCAGTGAAGGATTTACCAGTGCCGGGTGGCCCCTGAATAGGGAGTACGCCGTATTCCAATTGTTGAGTCAGTCGTAAAGCCGCATCGAGTGTAATCTCGCCTTCTTCCTGAATGGTCTGACCATTTAGGTTGGGTGCGTTGCGCAAGAGCAACTCACGCCCACTGCGATACGGACCTTCCCCTTCAATGCCATGTTCGGCCACATATTCACCCATCCTAAACAAAGAAGCGGCTTGTTCCGCTGTTCCGATGACTTGGTGAGCGAACACCGCCTCTGGGTGGATGTCTTTCGTCGCAGCAGATTTCTTGATATCAACCGTGCGATCGTTGGGAGCAATAGCGACCACCGTCCCCAATGATTCGCCGCCTACTTGCTTAAGGGCCTCTCCGCCGCGTATATCCGTGTCTTGTAGCTCAAACCGGTATCGATGTGTCGGTATTCCCCTTTTAGTCGTTTCGATCGTTTCTACGAGTGCTAAACCCGAAAGTGCTGCTCGCTCCTGCAATAGCTCATCTGCCGTCAGATCACTTAACCTGAAATATTCCCACCATGTTGCCTTATCTTCTCGACGATGCCACTCAAGGAGATAGGCAAGTATCCAGCGCGCATGCTGTTCTCTGGTGCGCTCCTCAGGATCGGCGGGGACATCATGGGTAAGACGGGTGATCAGCTCCTGTATACGCTGAACCTGATCACTTAATTCTTCGCTCGGGCCATCTTGGCCAGGTTCAGGCCGGTTAATAGCAACACCATCCCCAATACGCTGCGCGCGCAGCTCTTCCAGCCAATCCCTTAGTGAAGCAGTCGAGAAACAGTCATCAGCGTTGTAGCCCTGCACTATCGCTCTTGTTTCTTCATCGATAGCCGCTACGTCATTCAGTTCCAACTCTGACGATAAACGCGTTAGGGCGACATTGGCGTCATGCAGTGTCACTTGTCTCTGGAAATTAAAAAATGGTTCTAGCTTTTTCAATGAGTAGCTTTCAACACTGGCCCGTAGAGCGTTTCGGACCACAGCAAGCAAATCAACAAAGACCAAACCCCTCAAAAGGTTATCGATCTCAGTTTCGCGAGTGGCGTAACGTCCCATGAGCCGCTTGAGCGCTGCTGGTTCATAAGGAGCGAAATGATACACGTGCATATCCGGATACTTGGCTCGACGATCAGTAACGAAATCAACGAAGCGCTCAAATGCCAACTTTTCCGTCTCTCGATCCAAAGCCCACTCGCAGTAGTACTGGGTTTGGCCGTCATCATTCTTAGTCGCATAACCTAACAGGTATTCCAATCCGTGTTCGCCAACGAACTGATCACTTTCGATATCAAAGAATACGTCACCATCTGAAGGCTTCGGGAGTGCCTCGAACCCCACCCCAGAAATTAGATCCAGGAATTCAATTTGGAGCGCTCCCTTTTCTCGAGCCAGAACCTGAATGGCAGCCTGTGCTTGTACTTTCTCAAGAGAGGCGACTGATCCTCTTTGTGGTTGAAATGGTAGAGGGACAGGAGCATCTGCAAGCCCCTTCATGGTTGTGATCCCGTTCGCTTGCAATTCGTTGATTTGATTTTTGGTAATATTGGCGACTAAACAAAGGTGGTCGTCGTCTCGGCGTCGGTTATCACACTGACTGCTCCACCGACAAACATCGCAGTGGGCTTTGGGGTCAGGGTACGTCTGCGCTGGAGTGTTATCCCCCACCTGAGTTGCACTTTCTGCTGTGCCTCTTACATGTCTGTAGTAGGCGGCAAAGTCGGCCACTCTGTATGTTTGAGGTTCGAAGTCCGACCACGGCGAAACAACATGTATGTTTTCAGGTTCAGCCCCCTGCGCAGCAGTCAGCAGATCCGCGTACAGGCTTAGCTGTAAGACCGTGCCTCCTTTTGTTTCCCGCGCTAACTTGGTATCGACCACCTCATAGGACCAATTCCCGAATTTACTGGGCTTATCGACACGTATCAGGATATCGGCACGACCGCTCCATCGATCGTTTCGTAATGCCGCTTGGATGATTAGCTGGGCGCCAGCACTCATCGCATCCAGCGTCGCTGTAACAGCATCATCTGTGATATCGACACCATCGATTCTGATGGCATTCAACCCTTCACTTTCGAGGTATTCAATGTATGCCTGTTCGTGCTTGAATCCTCGCTCTCTGAGGATCTCTAGCAGAGGATCATAGTAGTCTGGTTTAGATAACGCCCCTGTTGCGACCTGAACATTTAGTGCTGTCAGGTGATCACAATTCAGGTGACCAACAAGGTCTGAGGCGCTTAATTGAAGTCTTCCATCCAGCTGTTTCATCCTGAATATCCTCTTTTTAAATTGCAGTCCTTGGCTTGCACGTAAAGTTTGTGTGCAAGTTGAGAAAGACACACGACCGACCGGCAAACTTTTTGCTTATCGCTAAGTGTTGCGCACCCGCTCAAGACTTTCCTCATAACACCGGATGAAGATTCGTGGAAATACACGGCCCGCAAACTGCCCAATGCGAATGAAATCCACATCCAATAACGGCACCAACATTTCCGGGTTCACCTCGCCCCTCAGTGCATGCCAACGATAAACGCTAGGTTGACGATGAAGTGTCAAATTCAGGTTGTTCAAATCCCCGACCAGGTAATACCCCTGCTCTGGGTCGAACCACACGCCTTGGAGGCCGGGTATCTTCCTCAACCAAGAGCGGGGGTCGTAGACAGGTCGGTCGATCAGCTTGGATAGAACAAACCACCACATCCCCAGGGCTTTTTTGTCGCCACCCAAATAGGCTGTCGATTTATCGTTTAGCGCTTTGCGGAGCGGATCAAAAGCTATACGTTCATGACCGAGATGAGCGTGGACGATTTGTTGCCAATCCTGGCAGAGCTTGGGCAGATTTGTGACTAACTTTGACCTTTGCGCTTCTGTTGAACTGTCAGCGAACAGGCCTTGAACAAAGTCTTTGGTCAATGAATTCTCGTAGCCTGTCGGTAACAGCCAGCTAGAAGTTGCGAACTTATTTTTCCGGCCTTCAAGCACCGGTATCAGTTGATCGATGCCGTCAGGCATAATGAGCGGCGTGTTGTTACCAGGGCTCTGGACCAAGATGGTGTCCTGATCACGTAATACGAACACCTGACGTCGAATAAATCCATCGACGTCCTTCTGAATATCTTTCTCTGGGCCAAAGCTGTACGGCCACTGCTCTACCACAAGCCCCATCAGTTCCTGGCAATTTACGGAATGCTTGGCCAGAGCAGCATCAAGTTGATCGAGTGCCTGCGGATCAGACAAAACGAAAGGCAGGATCACCGGACGATCCTTATCCACCGTAAACAGGTAGCCCTCTGAGATTAGCGTTAGGCCATCTAGCAGGTGGGCTTGTTTTGGCAAGTACTCTGATATTTTGGCCGATGTATCACGGAGCAATTGCTTGAAATGCAGTTCTTTTATTGCCACAACCAGTTTCAGGGCAACAAACGATGCTTGCTCCTTGAGTTGCTCAAGAGTGTAGTCAAAGTAGTCAGCATAGACTTCGGTAATGTGGCCATGATCATCCATTGTGAACCACTGGTCGACTGACGTTTCGTCATCCAGTTCATGGGGGTTCAAAATAATGTGTTGGACAGCACAGCTCTGCGAAAAACGACCGGTATACTCGTAAGGGTCCTGTGGCAGGTCTTTGCCCTGATCAAGCACAACAAGGTATCGCTGGTTAGGAGCGAGGCTCAAATGAGCTAAGTTTTCGGGCTGATCCTGCATCAGCTTTAGGTCGACCTTGAGCCCTTCCTGAAGTAACAATCCACCCAGCCAATCTCGCAGCTCCTCGATAGGTGTATCCAGGTTCTCACGTGCATCGACCAGCGCCACCTCGAACTGCTCGACAGGCAACGAGCGAAGCCTGTTGTGTTTGTCTGGCTTGTGCTCGCTGGGGTATCTCTCCAAATGGAGAGTTTCGGGCGAGAGCGGAAACCCATACTGTTGAGCCGCCTCGACAAAAGACTGAATGGTTTGCTGAATCAGGAAGCTGCGGCTGCTACGAAGCCCATCAGGTGTCTTTAAGTCGATGAAAGGACGTTGTTTGCGAGTCCCTTTTGACTTTCTTATCTCTTGGAACAGCACGCCCCGCTCGTCCTTTCCAGGAAACCAGCGATCCAGCCCTTTGTCCTTGTTTCGCATCCACAATTTGCCAGTTCGTGGGGCCTCAGGTGCGAGCTGGCGTAACGCTACGTTTGAAAACTTTATCGTAACTTCAGTGGTATTTCCGTCACATCGCTGCCTTACGGATCCTTCGACATCAATGGCTTCGATACCTGGATTTTTTCCACCCCACTCCTTGATTTTCAACAAAGGCTTCCCCAGTGCACGAAAGCCCCTCGTATGTCCCGTTTTGTGCCCGATTTGGCGTAACAGAAGCTTCAACCACACCGGGTTTAATTCCGGTGAGTATTGGACGCGTTCGGGCTCAAGAATCGTATTATCTCGAGTCTTTATAACGGGCAGCGGCTCTCCTTCTTTGGTTAGCGCAACGTACAAGTTACCACCGCTCATATAGTATGGATAAGAGGCCTCGGAGAGACTCTCGTCCAGAACTTCAATCCACTCCCAATGCTTCATAACCGCCTTTGAGAGCGGATAACGATACACCACCAGCCGGCCAGCCCGTTCCGAATCTATCTGGTCATCTCGATAGGTCAAAGACGAAATGCGAAGGTCTCTCATAGGGCATCATCCTTTGAAATGGGTTGGTTCAGAGCCGTTTGGGTTTGGTGCCGCCGAGCCAGTTCGCATAGCCCCGCGAAACCTGGTGTGGTCTTATGTTCGAAATGAGGATGTATACAGCTGGATAATACGAGTATAGGCGCTTCATTGACGTCCATCGGGTTCAGCTGCAAATCAAACCCCTTGAGAGCAGCATCTCCATCGGATCCCACCAAGTTGGCAATAACAAGCCTGGCATCATTAGTCAGGTACTTGCGCAGCGCCAGCACTTTCTCAGCCAGCGCCGTTCGCTCGTTATCCTTTGCGCCGACGTTAGTTAGCGACCCCTGAAATACCTCATCAGCTTGCCTCAGCGTTGCAAGACCCCAGAACTTCGCATCGATGAAGAGCGGCGTATTTACGATGTGGAAATCATAGAGTTCCAACGTCCGGTCATGCAGCAGTTGTGTTGAGCACGTGATTGACTCATGGTCGAACAACCCTCGAATGGATTCCTCACCAATTCGACCTTGCAAAATGCGCTGGGCAAAATGGGGGTGAAACATGAATTGCTCTTCCAGCCCACTGCTTACCTCAGGGCTGGTGGCATAGCCGTGGTTGTTGAACCAGCGCACTATCGCCTCATGGTGAGAAATCCACCGGTAAAGAGGCTTGAGGCTGTAGAGCCTGGACTCTGGTGCGCGGTCAGCTAAGAATCGACCATCAGCACATTGCCATACACCATTGGATGGATCTGCACCGATAGGCAAACGGATACAAGCCCAGTCCTTCAGTGACAGCGTCTCAATATTTCTGAGCCCAAGAGCAATCCCATCAAATGAACAGGCCAAATCACGCCTCAACGCTGCCCGACCCAAGGAGTCCCAGATATGTTTTATCCTTTTTGTTTCCCCTGGCTCTCGACCCGCTTCACGTGAGTGGCGAATCAGGCCTACAAGGTGATCATCAATGATTTTTCTAATTTGGTTTCCGTCCTGAATAGGCGCGAAAAGCAGTTTTAGCGGATCGACTGAGTCTTGCTTTGACGCCAATGTATCGAGCAGCCCCTCGTTTAGAGAGCTGATAAGAGACCGATGTTGACTGAACGCATGTGGGTTTTGCGCGTACCTGGACAATGAGTTCGCAAGCTCTGTTTGTATGTAGATTTTTGTTTCTGGAGTTTCATCCCATACTCGCTCCAGGCGGCCAACCTGCTGTTGGACATCTGCTGCCAGGTTAGAAACGTAATCATCGGTCGCTTTATAGACGACATTGTTCAGTTGGCTGACCTGCCGCCTGTCTGACACCATGAGCGAGCCGATGTAATGCCGATAGTCGAGCTCAGATATTTGTGCTGATTGTCGTAATTTCTGCACTTGGCGGATCTGTGCTCCGATCGTTGCCATTTGCTCCCCGCCAGCTTTAGCCTCTGGTACTGAGAAGTAGAAATGACGCGCTTCATATAGATACAGGCACGTCAGATCAGATTTTTTCAGAGTCCCATCTTCCCAAAAGGCAAAGTCGAGATTGATGCCATTGGTTGCAGATGCAACTTGAGTGATAACAACCACATTGAATGGGGTGCGAAACGCTTGAGCATAGTGATCCGTAAAGCCTGGAGACTTCTGGCTTTCCGCTGTAAGGAGGCACAGAATCATAACACGCCCCCTTACAACGACTGGTTTAAACCACGGAGATTCAAACAGTGTTTCGGGTATTGCAGACCGATCGGAAGGCTCAAGGTCTTCCGAGAAACCTGCTAAATTCTGTCGGCTCTCAAACGCCATATCACTTTCCAACCACTTACGCAGATAGCGGATGGAGTTCACGAAAGCCAAGTGTCCTCGATGCTGCTCATTGTCTGCCGCCTTACCAATAATCGACAGCATGGCGAAAAGGCATTTATACCTGTATTCACGCGTAGACTCTGCGACCACCTCCTGCTCCGCCTGGAAAAAGTCGGTTGTCAGCAGGCCAAGAGCTACCGCAATCTCGGCAGCATCGTTCTTACTGGTAAAGTCACAAACTTCAACGGCAAGTTGATTCTTTCGCTGTTTACCCTTGGTTTTTTTGAGGTGGGAAATTAACGCTTGCTGATGGCGCACGCTTTCAGGGTTGGGCGTTGTTGGGATGGGGGCTCCATCACCTACCCTCATCCGCTTATCTGCTATTTCCGTAAGGGCACGGTACACCCACTTAAGGTCAAAATTGCCTAGGGATCGGTCAATCATTGAAGTCGCAGAAAGTCCAAAAACCAGGTTTCGGCTCGCCAATGAAACAAGTAGCGCCTCTGGGGTCGTGGGAATGTGTGCCCGCTTTTGAACAATCCTCAACCTGTCCAGTTGTTCTTTGGCTTCTGCGAACATCCAGCAGCTAAATCCGTGTATGTGTGCCTGAGTGTGAGGAACAACATTGGTTTTCCTCCACTCGGCCAACTCCGGTAAATTGGTGTTCGGTACGGCGCCCTTGAATATAGCGTTGTTAAGGCTCTGATGGTAATGGCCACTTTGATAGTCATTCACACTGTTGAACAGCAAGTGCATGAACTCGTCATACAAGCTGCGGCCGGATCCTACTTGCTGCTCCACAGGGAGCATTGACAGAGTCTGGAGAGTCTTCCGAAGCAGCCGCTCGAGTCGCGATAAAAAGAAGCCCGCCGTCACCGAAGATGACGTTTTCTCTTGAACGATCTCAAGACCATGGTCGCGTGGTACCAGGAAAGTAGGTAGCTGAGTGATTGTGTAGTCTGATTGAAACAGATAACGGGGTTTGAAGGCGATACCTGGCTCCTTCACCAGTGCTCTCTGAGCCGGAAAACCGATGCCTTGATCGGCCAGATCAGTCACTGCCTCCTCAAAGTTCTGGTCTAAGTCTTCTAACACTTCATGCAGGCTGTCGTTCTCCGCATGTGTAATACGTGCACGTGCGATCAATCGTTTCCCCTCGTCAATCAAAACACCCAAACACTGTGGCAGCTCCTGAACCCGCTGAGCCTGGCTTAGCAGATCCAAGAGAACAGGCTCCTGGTATTCAAACTCGTCGATGAAAACCACATAGCCCGACAGCGCAGCATCACCCATTCTGGCCTGGCGTCGTCCATCGAAGAAACCATTGAAAAACTTGTGTGTAGTCATCACCAGCAGCGGCTGGTTATCATCTTTCCATGCAATGCCCGGCAGGGCCCTACGAATCAACTCGTTTTGCCTGAACAAGGTGATTTTTTCTACTTCCGCATAATCCGCCCCTGTGTTGTTGCGGCGCTTTCCCTTGGACGTTTTTTTGTGCTCACGCTTCAGCTTTTCCAACTGCTCCAGGTTTTGGATGATGGCTTGTTCAAACTGGGCACACACCCGCCCCAGCTCCCTTTCAAAATATTCCGCCAATTCTGCGTCATCAGGATTCTGGCTTGATTTTATGCGCTCTAGACGCTGTGCGCGGTGTTCTATTGTTGAGCAGCAATACTGGAGTGCTTCAAGATTGAAATGGTCATTCACCCATAGGTGCTTGTCGGCTAAGACACCGATGTGAGTACGCCAGTCTCCAAATACTGCATCTTGCTTTTCATGTCGTAACGCTTTCCCTTGCAAGGCTGCACATATTTGCTCTTGCCGGGGGTAAAGCACGCTGCATGGATACCCCTCTTGAGTGACATCCTCGATAAGGCCTTGAAGTATGTTCCAGCGGTGGGTGACGAAAATAGCCTGAAGACCAGAGTGTTGTAGATAGCTTAGAACAGGCTCAGTACCCTGTTGGCTTGGCTTTACCAAAGCCGAAGTCTTGCCAAGGCCCGTGGGGCCATTTACCTCTATCAGCCCTGCTAAGGATTTTTCGGACTTCAACGCTCTAGACACTTCAGACTGGTAGAACGCTTGATACGAGAGGACTGACTCGTGCATGGGGATCACTCTCCGCTGTGGTTTGGCTAAGGCCGGCTATACAAATCCTATGTATATAATCACTACATGTATATACTGTATACATTCATATGTCGCATTTTCAGGCAGGTAGTATGCTCGAAGACATCAAATGGGACCAAGCGCTGAGGTTTCGTCTTATAGAAATCATTGCCTTATGGGAAGGTCGCTTGACGACGAACCATCTCTGCTCAGCATTCCAAATTGGGCGTCAACAAGCTTCTCGGGATATCAACCGTTATCAAGCCTTGTTTGAAAAACCTCCTCTGGAACTTGATCGATCCCTCAAGGGATACAAGCCATCTGCAACATTCACGCCTTGCTTCAGTCAAGGTACCGCAAACGAATACCTATCTTTGTTACATAGACAAAGAGAGATGGTTGAAACCTTCGACTTTTTCGAAATGGGCCACGCGGAATCCGAGGTCGTAAACGTTCCGGATCGTCATATATCGCCTACCATAGTAAGGGCACTCACGCAGGCAGCACGTGAGCAGCGTCGTGTCGACATAGACTATATATCACTCAGTACTCCGCACCTTAGGGGCAGGATTCTGGTTCCCCATACGCTGGTGAATGATGGTCAACGTTGGCATGTAAGGGCCTATTGCGAAGAAAGAAGCGAATACCGGGATTTTGTCTTGAGCCGTTTTAGGAACACTCCGAGCATGATGGATAGATCGGCACATGGACGCGACGGCGATGTAGGTTGGAATACTGAAATTGAGATTGTTTCTATCCCTAATCCCTACTTGTCAACCGAGCAACAGTTGGTAGTTGCTGCCGATTATGGGATGGAAGCCGGTATGATGAGCTTTACCTCGAGGCAAGCACTCGTCAAATATGTCGTTCGTCGACTAAACTTGTGTTTAGATGACGATAAACTACAACTGTCTCCGAGGGAGCATCAGTTGACAGTGAAGCAGCCAGGTATTTTGAAAGAGTACATGATATTAGGCGGCTAGCTGGAGCGATGGGCTACTTCTCGAGGTAGTGTTCCGGCTGGCCTAGGTTCGGATCCCAGATATCCCGTTTCCGGACATACGTTGGACAGAGACCATAATGATAAGGAAGCACACGAATGCAAGGAGCACCATTCAGCATTGACCCAGCCGGGATCGTCTCTGCACTTCGTGAAGAGCAGGCCAACACACCTGATTACCTGCCTTTCAAAGTCATTGCTCGTGAGAACGAAAAAGGCATCTGGCGTCTTGAGGTCACTGGCATCGGGCGCAACGTGAAACTGGACGAATCATATGAGGGGTGTAAAGTCGGCTGGAGCCAACCAACCAAAGGGGCTGCTCAGATCCTAGCTGTTATTCCTGAAGACGGTATAATCCACGTACACCATGCATCAGCTGCCCCTCCTCCAACTGACAGTATTATTTACCTTTACCCACCTTCATACCTAGAACCTTTACTCCAATATTGGTCAGATCCATTTCGGTACAGCGCAACGTCACGCTGGCTTAAGCAATATAGCCCCGACCCTCCTTCCTTGAAGCCATTACCACAACCCGAAAAGCTTCCATTGAGGCCTAAGCAGTCCGCTGCCTTTGGCCTGTTTAAAAAACCAATTGGGTTCCTTTGGGGACCTCCAGGTACAGGAAAAACCTACACGCTTGGAGCAATGCTGGCGCAATATTTGATCAAACATCCGCATAAGCGCGTTTTACTGCTCTCTGCAACCAATATGGCACTGGACCAGGCACTGGTCAGCGTTGATAAAGCTCTGGAACTATTGAGTGAAACGGTTCCTCAAGCGAATGCAGCACGGAAGACATGCAAACGGCTCGGACATCAATTCATCGCCCGCTATTATTCAGCCCGTGAGCACCTGATTCCGACCTATGATAGTGGACTAGTCAAATTGCTAAGTGCTTTAGAAGCAGAGGAGCCTGAAAAGAGTGATGTTCAGCGCTTTCAACGCTGGCAAAAGCAGGTCGAGGAGATAAGGGAAAAAATTAAGGCTGAGGCTAAAGCAGCCTTGCTGCGTACACGCTTGGCAGCAATGACTGCAACACGGGCCATCTACACATGGAACGACTTAGCAGAATTGGGCTATGACTTGGTGGTGTTTGATGAATCGAGTCAGATCAGCCGGGCATTAAGTCTCGCACTTCTCCCCTTGGGAAGACAAGCCCTTTTGGCAGGTGATGATAAACAGCTCGCTCCGATTGCACGCAGCAATTCAGAAAACGCAAAACGTTGGCTTTCAAGTTCGCTATTCCAGGACCGAAAAATGGGCTTGCAGTGCACTCTGACGGAGCAGTCGCGAATGTCTGCTGATATATGCCACGTTATCAGTCGTGTTTTTTATCACGATATGCCGAAAGGCGACCAGCTGGAAGTGGCTGCGGAGCAAGCAGTTGATTCTGCATGGAAACAAGTGCGTAAACCACTGCAACTGAGTTCGATTCCTGATAAAGCGCTGGCAGTCATTGATGTTAAACAGAAAGACGACGGAACCTACTCATCTAAGATGGGGGGACATATCCGTTACTGGAGTGCTGAGCAATGTGCTTCGATTGCACGCGAGTTTCAGGACCAAGGTCGTAGTGAAGACATTCACATTCTGACCCCGTTTCGCGCACAACGTAGTCTTATCAGGCGCAAGCTCAAAGAGGCAGGTGTTCGTGGCATCAAAGTCAGTACGGTGCATCGGGCACAAGGGAGTGAATGCCACACAGTTTTGTTCGACCCCGTTAATGGTGACGATAACTTTTTACATGGCCGCGACGAATACGAGAAAAAATCCGCTAGGCGTTTGATCAACGTGGCACTAAGCCGTGCTCAGGCCCAACTGATAATTCCGTTATCAGAGAGGGACCGCAAAAACCCATTGTTTGATCAAATCTACAGGCTGGCAAGGAACCGCCCACAAAGTACCGCCGGTTTCGAATCTTTGCGTGATTTTGTAGGGAAACCTGGGTTCCCGGAGGTACTCGTAGGCAAAAAAATACGCTTCTATGATTGTACTGGCCAAGTGCTGCGTTTGGAGCCGTACAGCAAAACTAAGACTTGGGTGGTTATCAACGACCTTGAAGCTGGCAAAGAGCGACAGTTTGATTTGGAACAACTTCTAGTTGGGATTGGAGCTGTCAGTAAACTATCCAAAGCCGAAGAGCCTGCGGCCTGCCCTGTGTGTTCTGAGGAGACCAACAGCATCGAGCAGTTATCCCAACATGTTAGAAAACATCATCCTGAACAGTTGAAAGAACTGTTTGATTGCAGGATTTGCACTGCAAAAGTGTCTCTCCAAAAGTACGCGAAGCACATTCGCCTTGTCCACCAAGACTCGAACAAAAGAAAGCCACCAGCACCAGCACCAGCACCAGCACCAGCACCAGCACCAGCACCAGCACCAGCACCAGCACCAGCACCAGCACCGAAGGGAGTTTCTTCCTGCCCCTTCTGCTTTGAAAGTATTACTGATGAAATTTTTGGGTTACACCTTGCCAAACAGTGCCCTGTGAAACACCCCAAAAAAAGACGTAGAGGCTCCTCACAGCTCTGTCCAGTGTGCCAGCGATACATTCCGTCACAGACTTACAAAGTACACCTTCAAGGACATCAAAAAGCAGGCACTAGGTCCAAGCCCAATCAACCCCCAAAAAGAAACAAAGCTTCTTCCCCCACCTCGAGCATAGTAGACCAAAAGGGCAAACACTCCCTAGAAATACCCAGCACTAACCCTGATATACAGGCTTACCTAGAGAGAACCAAGCAACGTTAGGGTTTTCAGGCTCGGACCAAGAAAGCTTGGTCGGATTGCTTGAACCGAGTTTATCAGTTGCAGAAGTGCATCAGTCGGTAAGCGTCCGGAGATCACACCTTGTCGGTGGCTGTCGGTTTCCAGTTATGCGGTAGCAGCTCATTGTACCTCAACTATGGCTGTTAGCTGTATTAATCCAACGACATTTTCTGTCGAAGAGAAAGCTGCGTCCATGCGGCTTCCATAGATTTTTGCAGATTTAATATGTTGCTGTAGTTGCCCCCGCTAAACCGGACACCACCTCATTCGTTTGATGCCAGTTCCGCCCGGTACTCCCAGGGCGATTTCATTTTCAGGCCCTTATGTGGGTGGCTGCGATTATAGTCCTCGATCCATTCTGGCAACCTGGTCATAACAGTCGTAGCATCGGGAAGATCGTTCAGGTACACATAGTCCCGCTTGAACGTTTTCACGAAGGCCTCAGCCATGCCGTTGCTCTGAGGGCTTCTCACGGGCGTGGTACACACCACAAAGCCCAGAGAAGACGCGAAGGATCGTGTTTCCTTGGCAATGTAGCAGCTGCCATTATCCGTCAGCCATTCCAGCGGATGAGGCACTCGCTCTGACTGGCCGAACCGGTATTCCAGGCTTTCCAGCAATAAGTCCTGAACCATCTCACCGGTGATGCCGCCCGTGGTCGCTACATAGCGCATCAGCTCGCGATCACAGCAGTCCAGGCTAAAGGCCACGCGAACGACCTCCTTGTTCCAGCAGCGGATCTCAAAGCCATCTGAGCACCAGCGAAGGTCCGGCTTCAACGTAATGACCTGGCCGTTGTGGCAGCGCTCCTGAGGCCGCCCCGTATACCGGGGTAACAGCAACCCATCCTGCTTCATCAGTCGGTACACGCGCTTATGGTTCACTCGTTCATCGTTGGCTGCGAGCAATCGATTCAGTCGAGCCGTGATCCTTCGATAGCCATTGGCAGCACGAGCATCGCACAGCTCACGGATAAACGGTAAATGCCGGTCATCGTCCTGTTTGTTGTATCTCGGGCTTCGGCCTTTCTGGCGACCATGAAGACGATCCAGAAGATTGGAGCGCGATACATTCAGCACTTCCGCAACCCGCTTCAGAGGGTATCGTCCGGCGGCAGCAACGGCATGCGCGAGATCAACTTTTTTGACTGGGCCACCTCCAGGGCTTCCCGGAGTATTTCAGCTTCCATCGTCTTGCGACACAACATCCGCTCCAGCTCCCGAACCTTCTTGTTCAGAGCTTTCAACTCGGATGCACTGACAACTTCATCACCGGATTCAATCGCGGACATGCCACCGTCTTTCATCAGCTTCTTCCAACGGAATAACAGACTAGCTGATATACCATGACGCCGGGCTACAAGCGACACCGACATGCCTGGCCGCTCACACTCCGCGACCATGCATGCTTTCTCCTGCGCGGTATACCGGCGACGGCGCTGCACTCCGGTTATCACTTCGATTCTTTCCACCTTGGACACTCCTTTGCACTAGGTCTATGCCTAGGTCTTTGCTTATACAAAGGTGTCCGGTTTAAATGGGGGCTACTACAGTTGCCAAGTTAATATCTTCAGCATATTTGGCTATTTCAGATAATTTTCTGACATAAGTTTTATGACCAACCGGGATTTTTATAAAAGACACAACCATTTCATATTTAAAAATTAAAACTCACTTGTATTTTACAAAATAATGCACTTTCCCCTGATTAAATAATTTTGGGATAGGATCATCTTTTTTAGGTGCAATATATATGTAAAACCATGATGGCATAAATGATGAAACTCTAAGCAAGAAAGGTGTCCGTGATAACTCGCCCAAATTAGAACGTATCATTTCTTCTCTTTTAATCTCTTCAAAAAGACCCAATCCCTTTTCTGCTGAAGCACCTACCCAAACATTAGGACCTGCTTTTGACGAAAACCTTGCCCTATAAAAGTCAGGATGAAAAAAATAAACATCATCTCCACCCACCCACTCCGGCGACTTCATTATTGGAGGATTCCCCTTATTAAGGCCAATTGATAACCTGCATCCAATCATACTAGGCCTGGAACCCATAAAATGTACATAGCCTTGCTCACACGGACCTCCTTTCAAAACAGTTACATGTTGAACTGATTTTGGGCCAAGCGTGGGCTTCCAATGGTTCACAATCTTTTCATATTGGATGTCAGCTGGTAATGCTTTAAAAGCAGCTTCCTCTAACATATTGGCTAAAACGTCCCTTGCGTCTTCAGGGGAGCTAGCCATATCTACGGGCATGTAAGCAAACATATGATCCTGAATAAAAGATGGCTTGTATGGACTATCTAAAAGACTCAGTAATAACATACCGCCATGAAAGCCCGAACTAATCCCGATAGGAGGAGGAGTTAAACCCGAAAAGGTTGCCGCTGCCTCCATAGTCGTCAGAGTGTCGTATACAGCCTCATTTCTATTAATTGATTTACTATGCGCTATAGCATCTGTTCCTGATAATTCAATAAGATCAACTTCTACATCCTTAATTTCACCATCTTCAATCATAACACCCGCAGCCAGCAAGTTATTCAATGCATAGCTATAATTATCATTGTATTTATATTCGCTTATATAGCTTCTGCCAGCACATCCAGTAATTATCGTAATAAAAACAGAAAGCATAGTGATTTTAAATATGTTTTTTTTTCATTGTGTAAAGCATCTTGGTAGTTTGATTTATCCATTTAATCAAATGGATTAAATACCCCATTAATTAATAATGAGATTTTTGCGGGAACAAAAATTATTAAAAAATATTTCAGCAAATAAACATATTATATCCTATTTTAAAATCTGTAATTTATTAAAATTTTCAACTTATAAACTTGCTTTTAAACAACAATTTATATAGCTATATTAGCCAAAGCTTCCCAGCACCTCCCTCGCCTGCCTATGGATCGCCTCCCTCCAACTGACCGGCTCCACTACATCTATCGCCGAGCCAAAGCCCTGTATCCACCATTGAGTCTGCTGGTCGTTAGGCACTTCGGCTTCCAGCCAGCACCAGCCCTGTTCGTCGGGCTCATCAGTTAGCCTTTGCACATCACTCAACGGCGTTTCCGACAACAGTCTGGCGACCTCAGGCCGGATCCGCGCTTTCAGTTGTACGAACTGCTCATCCAGCGGATATCCGAAGGCGCCGGTTGAGATGTACTGGTCGACGCAAAAATCCGCTTTGGATCGGTACGGCTGTTCACTGGTTTTAATGCTGACAATGCGGTGCAGCGCAAACTGGCGTACATCGTCATAGTCGTTTACGGTTGCCAGCAGGTAGGAGACGCTGTGACGCGCAACGATGCCCAGCGGGTGCAGGGTAAAGGTTTTGTGTGCGTCCTTGGAACGGCTGCGGTATTCCACATCCAGCGCATAGTGGTTGAGCAGTGCATCGGTCACCAGTTGCCAGACATCGTGTTCGATCAGGGCCGGGATCAGTGCCTTGCCGTTGGGAATGGCTTTGACGTACTCGCTCCAGTGCGCCAGCCGGTTGCCGTTGAGGCCATCCAGATACTTGCGGGCGTTTTCAAACTGCCCGGCCAGTTGGTCGATGGCGATCTGCGGAAGCAGACCGCGCAGGTATTCTTCGGCCAGCACCAGCGTTAGAGCAGTGGCGGTGTCCAGTGCTGGCAGGTTGCTTTTGAAGGCCGGGTCGAAGGACCAACGGAACGGGCGCGTGTCGCGGTTGCAGAGCAACGGGAAATGCGCGGACATCTTCTCCAGGTCGCGCTGAATAGTGCGCATCTCGACATTGAAGCCGCGCTCTTCCAATAAGGCCTGTAACGTCGTGGTCGCACGGTAGTGCGGCGCCCGCGGAATGAGCTGTAGCATGGCAAGGTGACGGAACAGTGTGTCTTGGCGACCACTCATGGCACTTCCTTGTGTTTGTGTGTTTCTGATAGCCGACATAGTACCAAATCCTTGATTACATGGAAGTTTCATTTCATTCGCCTTTCAGCTTATAAAGCCGATGACGCGACCCTGATGACGGGTCTTGATGGCATGCTCCTGCTCCAGCCCTGCTATCAGGGTTTCGGGTGTCAGCGGTTCGGCCAACACCTTGGCGCGGCGCTCAACGGTGGCGAAGTCACCGGGGGTCAGCTGAGGAAGGCGTTTCAACCGGGACTCGTACCCTTCCACATTCACTGCAGCAAAGGGTTGCGTCTGATGCATCCCCAGCAGACGATTGAAGAAAGCCCAGGACTGGTCAAAGCCCAGGTAGTCAAACCGAATTTTGAAGTCGAACCGGCGCAATGCGGCGCTGTCGAGGTGGTCCATGAAGTTGGTCGACATGATCAGAATGCCGTTGAACTCTTCCATCTGTACCAATAGCTCGTTGACCTGGCTGACTTCCCACTGCTGCTGGGCTGCGCTGCGTGACCCCAGAAAGCTGTCGGCCTCGTCGATCATCAGGATGGCGTTTTTCTGTTTCGCTTCGGCAAAGGCGGCAGCCAGCTGCTGTTCGGTCTGACCCACAAAAGCGCCCAGCAGATCAGATGCCTTGCGCAGCAGCAACGGCTTTTCCAGTACAGATTCCAGATAACGCCCCAGCTCGCTTTTACCGGTGCCCGGCGGGCCATAGAGGCAGATGCGGGCCTGGCCACTGCGTTTGAGTCCTGAGACCAGTCGCTCGAGCGGAAAATCCGTGTTCGACAGCGCCGGGTTGAACGCGGATGAGGACGGGCGACGCTCCTTGTGCTCCCACTGGTATCCCAGCGCTTGATACAGGCTGCTCAACAACTGTTCCATAGTTTGCTCCACACGTTCGGTTTTGCGCAGGCGCAACTGGCGCACCACCTTGGCAGCGCGAGTCAGGTGGGCTGGCTGTAGTCCCTGTTTCCTGGCCAGCATGCGCATCCATTCTTCGCGCACATTCAGTCCCTGCAACGTGCGCTGGACCATGACAAAGCGGGTCTCTTCGTTCAGCTCCGGCATGCAGATCAGCATATCGAAGCGGCGCAGGTAGGCTTTGTCCATGCTGTTGATGTCGTTGCTGATCCAGAACACCGGGCGCGGATTCTGCTCCAGCATGTTGTTGATCCAGGCTTTTTGGCCGTTCTGCTCACGGTAGGTGAATACGTCCTCGATCTCATCGAACAGAATCACCGACTGGGGGCTGGCCCTGAGGATCTGCTGGCTGATCAAACAGGCGGAGAAACGCTCGTCACCACTCATGGGCTCTCCGTCATGGCGGGCATACTTGACCTCAAACAGCTCCAGCGCGAGTTCATCCGCCAAAGTGCGCACCAGCTCGGTCTTGCCGGTGCCCGGCGGACCGTAGAGGAGGATATTGGTACCCACCAATCCCGAACGCACTGCAGCTTTGAGATAGCGTTTAAGCTGTGAGTACTGGCTATCAATGTGGATGAAGTCGTCCGGCTGCAGCTCGGGCACGGCACCCTGCTGAGTAAAGTGACGAAGCAGCGACTCGGGGCCCTGACGTTCATACATGAGGACGTTGTCAATGCCGTTAAGCAGCTCCAGTTCACCGCCGCGCCCCACCGGGTTAAGTAGACGGCAGCGTACCAGCACGCTGTCATTCGACAGTGCCCGTGCAATTGACGGTCGCGGCAACTTCAATGCAATACTCATCAGCGAGGCCAGTTGCTGAACGGACGGCAGACCATAATTGGAGGAGAACAGCTTGAGCGTGTCGTTCATCCCCTCGAGCTGCTCCAGGATGCTCAGGAACGCCAGTACCGACTGTTCTACCGGTGCCAGCCCCAAGGCTTGCCCCAGTTTGGACAGGTTGTGATCCAGCAGGCCGGGCTGATGATGCTTCTGCTCCAACTCAGACAGGCGCGTCTTGAGCAACTGAAGCCCTTCCTTCAGGGTGACCTCTTCGTCGTTGTGGGACTCCAACCCAATCAGGCGGAGAATGTCGTCATCCTTGAAACCGTCTTTGTTGAAAAAGAATCGGTATCCCTTAGCGTTGACCAGCAATCGCAGCGCCCAGAGCGCAGCCCGAGCTTGATAGGTCTCGCTGGTTGCCAGCGGCACTGCATTGCGGCGTGAGCGTTTACGCAAAAAAGCGGGGATTGCCATGAGTGACTCCTGTACATCTGATCGACGGGAACAGAGTACGGGAGTCATGCGTCAGAATGGGTCGCTTTGTGAAAGAACCTATTCAACTCCCTTAACTAAGACTTTGACTCTGCTCCCCTTCTGCCATCGCTGATGACACACCCGGTGCATGAATTCAAAACGATCTCGCTGGAACCATTTCAGGCGCAGAAAGCTCCAACGTTCGGCCTGGTTCTCTGGCCGATCTGTTTCACAAAACTTCATCGCCCGAGAAACTTGAGGGCTATTTCGTTTCCGAGAACAGCGGTCAAAGGCGCCAGTTATTTTTTGCACAGGAAGCAGTATCAATATCAGGGCACCTCGAAAAACCCGGCTTATACGTTGCCGAACGGGCTGAGCTAACCGCAAGACTCCAGTTTTAATCGATTACGTCTCGTTTTGGGGCCCTCTGGACCTGCAGCGGTGGTCTCTGTGTGCCCATGAGGCATACCGAACCACCACCAACGGCTCAAAACGCCTTAATCCCGGCCCGCTGGAAGTACACCAGCCGCTTCAGGTTGTAGCAAGCGGCCATCATGGTCATCGCAAAGTTGGCTCTCGCTTGACCCACTGTGCGGATCAACTTGCCACCCATCTGGTCAATGCTGGCGAACACATGCTCGACACGAGCACGGGGTTTGGCAATCCGCTTATTGCGTCGTTGTTGGCACTCCGATAACGGTTTCTGACGGTGGCCTTTGCGCTGAATATGGTTGCGATAGCCGTGCTCTTTCAGCCAGGCTTCTCGCTCGGTCGAGGGGTAACCGCGATCGGCATAGACGTCCTGACTGGTGTTGTGCCGATCAAGAACAGCCTCGAAATGTTGGCTGTCATGCACTTTGGCAGTGTCACACTGAAAACGCCGGATCACCTTGTACTTGGCATCGACGTTGATTGACAGTTTGTAGCCAAAATGGCTCTTTCCGTGCTTCTTAGTCCAGCTGGCATCGGTATCCTTCTGTCGCCGTTTAGCGGGTTTCCAGTCGGCTGGTATGGCCTTTTGACCCAGCAGCTCCTTGTCACTGCGTCTGTTATGCTGCTTGGGCGCCGGCACCAGAGTAGCATCAATGATCTGGCCACCACGGGCGATGAAGCCCTGCTTGAACAGTTGCGCCGATACACCATCGAACAGGGCCTGGGCACCGGCTTCACCGATGCGATTTTCAAAGTGCCAAATCGTGGTGCGATCCGGAATATTGATGGCTTGGGTCAGCCCGCAGAAGCGCTGATAGCTCATTCGGTCCAGCAGCTGGTACTCCATCTGTTCATCCGACAGGTTATAGAGGCGTGTATGGACTCCTCCTCTATTGCAAGCACTTTGTTCGATAACGACTAAGGTACGACTGCCTACGTGTATCCGGTCTCGTTAATGATGCTGTTTCATGGGCATCGGACCCTGATGGGCTATGCGCGCACTGGTTCCCAATCGCTTGAACGAGCTCAAGGCTCTAGCAGTCTGTCGGATTAACGTGGCTCGTCGGAGTGACAGAGCCCTTTATCGCTTTCAATGATCGCCAGACAGCCATCATGACCTGTGCAT
>NZ_JBEPPZ010000016.1:0-77653 GCF_040547565.1 Marinobacterium sp. MBR-109 | reverse complement strand
ATAAAGCGGCTCATGATGACGTTCCGGTCATAGCTCGATCTCGATAATAGGGGGATTATCTCACAGGGCTATCGAAAACCCGACAGACTGCTAGAATCAGGGGCATATGAAACAGACAGACTGCACCAGCACCCACAGCCCCTGTGCTGCTCACTGGTGCAGGCCTGCGCAGTTGCGGTGCAGTATTACACCTTGAAGCGGCCGGTCTGCTGCTGCAATTGCTGGGCATACCCATCCAGTGAGCGGCTGATGTTGCCGATATCCCGTGAGCGGTCGGCACCCTGTGTGGCCAGGTCGTTGATTTCGGTGATGCTGCGGTTGATCTCATCCACGACCTGGGTCTGCTGCTCGGTGGCGGAGGCGACGCTGGTGTTGACGTCGGTGATATGAGAGATCGCCTCCAGGATCGTCTGCAGCTCGGCCTCTGCGCTGCTGGAGAGGGACTCGGTGGCGCTGGCTTCCTTGCTGCCGGTTTCCATTACGGCGACCACATCAGAGACACCATTCTGCAACCGGCTGATCATGTTCTGTATGTTCTCGGTGGACTCCTGCGTACGGCGAGCGAGGGTACGCACCTCGTCGGCTACCACGGCAAAGCCGCGGCCTTGTTCGCCGGCGCGGGCGGCCTCGATGGCCGCGTTGAGCGCCAGCAGATTGGTCTGCTCAGCCACATCACGGATCACATCCAGCACGCTGCTGATCTCGTTGGAATTGTCAGCAAGCGCTCGGATTGAGGTCACCGCTTTTTCGGTCTGTTCGGCCAGGCGGCGCACCTGAGCTGAAGACTGGTGAATGATGTCGGCGCTGCGCTGACCGGTTTGATCCGCTTCACGGGTAAGGTCGGCGGCGCGTGAGGCGTTGCCTGCCACCTCTTCAATGGCGCTTTGCATCTCATTGATGGCCGTTGCCACCATGGAGATTGCATCAGTCTGGCGGCTGACACCTGCATCGTTATCCTTAGCAGCCGATGCCAGGCGACCTGACTCCTGTCCCAGCTCGCGGCTAAGGCTCTGGATGCTGCCAATCATCTGCTGCAGATTGCTCAGCACCTGATTGAAGCTGTTGCCCAGTTTGCCCAGATCATCGTCGCTTTCGACCGGGATGCGTTGGGTCAGGTCACCTTCACCCTTGGCGATGTTGTCCAACTGTTCACGCAGGGCCGTGATGGAGCGCAGAATCAGACGCATGAAAATGAAGAACAGGCCAAGACTGAGCAGGAGTGCCAGCAGTGTAATGACCAACGTGGTGACCGAACTGCTGACCCCCTCCGAAGATGCCTCGGCGGCTCGCTCCTGCGCCAGCTGCTCGGTATGGGAGCCTACCCGGTCGAAATAGTCGCGCAGCTGGTTGAACAGCGGCTGTGTGACCTGCTGTGACAAGGCTCGTGCACGTTCAGGGTTGCCGCTCTGTGCCAGTTGCATCACTTGGCGAGCCGATCCCTCCCATTGCTGAAAGGCCTGCTCGAACCCCTCGGCTGAATTCATGACGCCCGTGCCGCGAAGACGCCCGACAGCCTGATTGAAGCGGTCATGGGCCTGCTGGGCGTTCTCGTCAAAATCAGCGGTCAGTGCGCTGGCATCTTCCTGATTGAAGCCGGCATTGACAGCGGCCATCTGTGCCACCAGTGCCTGATACAGGTCGCGGTCACCGTTAAGCACTTCACTGATGGCGGGCAGATAGTTGCCGGAAATGTCATCGGTGTCGGCTACCAGGTTGCGGCTGGTGTTGACACTGAACAGCCCGACAAAGACCAGTGCTGCAGCCGTAATAACAAAGGGGAGCGCGATGCGGGTACGAAATCCGGTTTTTGCGGTCATGGGGGCAATTTCCTTGCAGAAGTTTGCTCAAAGAGTAGCAATAGAAACGGTAGGGTTAAAGTTGAAACCGGATGACCCGACACCATGGCAGTGGTAGTCTGAAGTCAGCTTTTTCCCCCGATTCAGGCCCACAACGGAGTATTGTCAGGCCATGAAATTCAAACCCGGTTTTGGTTATCTTGCCCTGCTGCTGACAGCGTTGCTTCTGGTCTGGCTGTTCAGTGGAGAGCTGCGCAGCAGCCGTGACCATGCCCCTGAGACCGTCACACCCGAGGCGGAACAGGTTGCTGTCGCTGTCGAACTGAGTACGGCTCAACCCTATCGTCGGCAAGTTGTGCTGCAGGGGCAGGTTGAGCCCTGGCAGAGTGTGGATCTGCGTGCGCAGATCAGCGCCACGGTAGATGCCTTGCCGGTAGAGCGAGGTGCTCAGGTTGCTCAGGGCGACCGGCTGCTGCAGCTATCGGAAGATGACCGTCGCAGCCGCCTGTTACAGGCGCGTGCCCAGCTGGCTTATAGCCGCAGCCAGCTGGAGGCGGGGCAGAGTTTGCGCCGGCAGGGACTGAATGCACAAACCGACCTGCTGCGGTTGCAAAGTGAGCTGGCCGTTGCCGAACAGGCGGTACGCAGTGCGGAGCTTGCACTGAAGCACACACGCCCAGTGGCACCTTTTGCCGGCGTACTCGACCGGCTCGACGTGGACCAGGGGGACTATCTGGTTGCCGGTCAGGTCTGGGGACGGCTGTTGGATACGGCGGTGCTGCGAGTGCGAGCGCAGGTACCGCAACAGCAGGTGGCCGGGCTGGAGCTCGGGCAACGGGCCGAACTGGTTTTGCTGGATCGGCGTACCCTCAGTGGTGTGGTCAGTCACATCTCCAGGGAGGCGGATAGCGCCACCCGGAGTTTCACGGTGGAAATACGGCTGGAAAACCCCGAAGGTCTCAGAATCGCCGGCGCCAGTGCCACGGCCCGGATAGAGATCGGCAGCGTGGATGCTCACCGGATCTCCACAGCCCTGTTGACGCTGGATGATGCCGGTCAGCTGGGTGTGTTGTACCTGGAACCGGATGACCGGGTACAGTTCGCCCCGGTGCAGCGGATCAGTACCGGCACCGAGGGCAGCTGGGTGAGCGGGTTGCCGGAGGATATTCGGCTGATCACGCTGGGTGGCGGCTTTGTTTCGCCGGGTCAGCGGGTCAGGGTACATCAAGCGCCGGAGTCGCGTTGATGGAGGCACTGATTCGCGCCGCGATGAATCGCAGCCGGGCAACGCTGCTGCTGTTGCTGATCCTGCTGGCGGGCGGGTTTGCCTCATGGGTGACCATTCCCAAGGAAGCCAACCCGGATGTCACCATTCCCTATATTTATGTTTCCATGCGACTGGAAGGGATCAGTCCCGAGGATGCAGAGCGGCTGCTGGTACGGCCGATGGAGCAGGAGTTGCGCTCGCTCGAAGGGGTGAAGGAGATGACCTCCATCGCCGCGGAAGGGCACGCTTCGGTGATGCTCGAATTTGATGCCGGTTTTGACCCCAAAACCGCACTGGCGGATGTGCGAGAGAAGGTCGACACCGCCCGCACCGAACTGCCGGCCGAAGCCGACGAGCCCAGCGTTAACGAGATCAATATCGCCCTGTTCCCGGTGCTGTCGATCGCCCTCTTCGGCCCGGTGAGCGAGGCCGAACTGGTGGGAACGGCCCGCCGGCTCAAGCAGGAGATTGAAGGTATTGCCGATGTGCTTGAGGTGGATATCGGGGGGGATCGTGAAGACCTGCTGGAGATCATAGTCGATCCCCAGGTGCTGGACAGCTACAACGTTGACTATGCTGCCCTCTATCAGTTGGTCAGCAATAACAATCGGCTGGTAGCTGCAGGCAGTCTCGATACCGGTTCCGGTCGGTTGCCGCTGAAAGTGCCCGGTGTAATCGAAGATCTCGATGACATACTCAACATGCCGGTGAAGGTGGATGGCGACCGGGTGGTCACCTTCTCCGATGTGGCGATGCTGCGCCGAACCTTCAAGGACCCCAGCGGTTTTGCGCGTATCAATGGTCAGCCCGGGGTGGTGCTGGAGGTGTCCAAACGGGCCGGCTCCAACATCATCGACACCATTGATCAGGTTAAGGCACTGATCGAGCAGGCGCGTCCGCTGTTGCCGGAGGGGGTGCAGGTGCACTACGTGATGGACCAGTCGGAAGAAGTGCAGGAACTGCTCACCGATCTGCTCAACAACGTGCTGACGGCGGTGGTGCTGGTGCTGATCGTAATGCTGGCGGCGCTTGGGCTGCGTTCGTCGCTGCTGGTGGGGCTGACCATCCCCGGCGCCTTTCTGACCGGTATTTTGCTGATTTACATGCTGGGGTTCACGCTGAACATCATTGTGCTGTTCTCGCTGATACTGGTGGCCGGAATGCTGGTGGACGGCGCCATCGTGGTGTCTGAGCTGGCTGATCGTAACCGCCAGCAGGGGATGACCCCGGCTGAGGCCTGGGCCGGTGCTGCCAGTCGCATGGCCTGGCCGGTGATCGCCTCCGTTGCCACCACCATTATGGTATTTATGCCGCTGCTGTTCTGGCCCGGTATTGTCGGCGAATTCATGAAATACCTGCCGGCCACCGTGATCCTCTGCCTGCTGGCATCACTGGCGATGGCGCTGGTGTTTCTGCCGGTCATGGGGCAGGCCAGCGGAGGCGGGCGTCTGCCGCCGCAGAAAAGCCACAGCAGCAGACTGGGCCGTGGCTATCGCCGCACGCTGTCATTCCTGCTGGCCAGGCCTGGACAAACACTACTGGCGATGCTGCTGGCGATGCTGCTGATTTACGCTTTCTATGGTCGCTTTAACCATGGCGTTGAGTTTTTCCCCGATGTTGAGCCGGAGTCCGCACAGGTCCTGATCCATGCCCGTGGCGATCTGTCCGTGTACGAGCGGGATACGCTGGTCAAGGGGGTGGAACAGCGTTTGCTTGGCATGTCTGAAGTCGAGGTGCTGTACGCGCGCAGTTTTGCCATGGCAGACGGACAGATGGCTGAAGATGTCATCGGAATACTGCAGTTCCAGTTGATCGACTGGCATCAAAGACGACCTGCTGCGGCCATTCTGGAGGATATGCGTCAGCGTACCAACGACCTGCCAGGGCTCAGGCTGGAGTTTCGCAAACAGGAGCAGGGTCCCAGTGCCGGCAAGCCGGTGGTGTTGAAACTCAGCTCACAGGACAGTGCAGCACTGGATCAGGCGGTAAGCCGGGTGCGCAGTGCCATGGTTAAACTGGGCGGTCTGGTGGATATAGAGGATGACCGCGCCCTGCCGGGAATCGAATGGCAGCTGCAGGTGGACAGGGAAGAGGCCGCCCGCTTCGGTGCGGATGTGCTCTCAGTCGGTAATGCCGTGCAAATGGTCAGCAACGGCTTGCTGCTGGCCACCTGGCGGCCGGAAGACGCGCTGGATGAGGTGGATATTCGCGTGCGTCTGCCCGAATCCTGGCGCAGCCTGGATCAATTGCAGCGCATGACACTGGCGGGCAGTGGTGGACAGGTGCCGCTGAGTCATTTCGTGACGCTGCAGCCGTCCCAGAAGACCGGCACCCTGCGCCGGGTGGACGGTCAGCGCACCATCACGCTGCAGGCTGACGTGGCGCCTGGCTTCCAGGTGGCCGAGCGGTTGCAGGCGCTGCTGGATACCAGTGACGGCCGTTTGCCTGAAAGTGTGAGCCTCAGCGTTGGTGGGGAAGGTGAAGATCAGCAGCAGGCAGCCAGCTTCCTGATCAGTGCCTTCATCACTGCAATCCTGTTGATGATGTTGATTCTTGTGATCCAGTTCAACAGCTTTTACCAGACCCTGCTGGTGCTGTCGGCCATCGTATTTTCGACGGCGGGTGTTCTGATCGGGCTGCTGGTCAATGGCCAGTCATTTGGCATTGTCATGGTGGGTATGGGCATCATTGCGCTGGCCGGTATTGTGGTGAACAACAATATCGTCCTGATCGACACTTACAACCAGTTGCGCAGTGAGGGCATGTCGCCGTTCGATGCAGCATTGGAAACCGGTTGTCTGCGCATGCGTCCGGTACTTCTTACCGCGATTACCACAGTGCTGGGATTGATGCCGATGGTGATCGGCGTTAACGTCAACCTGCTGGAACCCAGCCTGGGTTTTGGCGCGCCCTCGACCCAGTGGTGGACGCAACTCTCCAGTGCCATTGCAGGTGGGTTGACCTTTGCTACCCTGTTGACTCTATTGCTCACCCCTTGCATGCTGGTGCTGGGGGAGCGGATGTTTGCCCGTTTCGAGCACAGATTCGGTCGGAGTTGATGCGCTGCCAAGCGTCGCGGTGTTCAAATCCTTAATATATGTTATATCATAACAAAAATTGGATGACCGCCTGTGGGAAGCCCCGTGGGTCGGCTGAATACCCGCAGTTTTTATGAGAGTAGCATGCCTATGAACGCTGTACTGCCCGATGTGTCCTTGACAGACGACGCTCCATTTCTGACGCCTTTGCAGTGGGTTGGGATGCAGGGCATCGATCTGCCCGTCACACTGGCAGAGCCGGGGTGCCAGCGGAGTCTGCATGCGCGTGCCGATGCTCAGGTGGATCTGCCGGCTGCACATATCAAGGGAATCCACATGTCACGCCTCTATCGGCTGCTGGACGGTCTGGCTGAGGATGTGCTGATACCTGAGCGCATACAGCAGGTGCTGCTGGCGATGATCGACAGCCACCGGGACTGCAACAGCAGCAGTGCGCGTATCGGTCTTTCGTTTGACCTGCTGGTGCGCCGGTCAGCACTGGTATCGGAGGCGCTGGCGGGCTGGAAGTCATACCCCGTCAGGCTGGATGCTCAATTGGTTGAGGGCCGTTTCAGCCTGCGTGCCGAAGTGGTTGTGGAGTATTCCTCGACCTGCCCCTGCTCGGCAGCACTGGCGCGACAGCTGGTGGAACGCCGCTTTCTCGACGACTTTTCCCTGGATCAGTCCATTTGCCGTACGGAGATGGCCAGCTGGCTGCGCCGCCATGCCACACTGGCAACGCCGCACAGCCAGCGCAGTGAAGCCCGTGTCAGCGTCGGCCTGAGGGCGACCGACGCTTCGCTGGCACTGCTTGCACTGATTGATACCATCGAAGCCGCCGTGGCGACACCGGTGCAAACCGCAGTGAAGCGAGCGGATGAGCAGGCGTTTGCGGCGCTTAATGGTGCCAACCTGATGTTTGTCGAGGATGCGGCCCGGCGTATACAGGATGCCCTGCAGCACCGTTTCCATGGCCCGCGTACTCGGGTAAAACACCTTGAGAGTCTGCATCCACATGATGCCGTTGCCTGGGCCGAGTGAAAACGGACATTGTTTAACCCGGTGTGATCAGCGAAAATACCTGCCATTGACGATCAACCGCACACACGGGGCGCAACGCCCTGTCCCTGTCCAGAACAGAAGACCCGAATTCATGTCCATCGCTCAGGAAGTTTCCAAACGCCGTACCTTTGCCATTATTTCGCACCCGGATGCCGGTAAGACCACCATCACCGAAAAGCTGCTGCTGCTTGGACAGCTGATTCAGGTGGCGGGTACCGTCAAGGGTCGTGGCAGCGACCGGCATGCCACCTCGGACTGGATGAGCATGGAGCAGGAGCGCGGTATCTCCATCACCTCGTCGGTGATGCAGTTTCCGTACAACGGCCGTACCGTCAACCTGCTGGATACACCGGGGCACGAAGACTTTTCAGAAGATACCTACCGCACCCTGACTGCTGTGGATTCGGCACTGATGGTGGTGGACGGTGCCAAGGGCGTTGAGGAGCGCACCATCAAGCTGATGGATGTGTGCCGCCTGCGTGATACGCCGATCTTCTCCTTCGTCAACAAGATGGACCGTGACATCCGCGACCCGATCGAGTTGCTGGACGAGATTGAGGAAGTGCTGAAGATTCAGGCGGCGCCGATCAACTGGCCGATCGGATCTGGCAAGTGGTTCAAGGGTGTGTATAACCTCTACACCGATACCATTCACCTGTTTACTCCGGGTCAGGGCCACAAGCTGCCTGAAGACAAGCGCATACAGGGGCTCGATTCGGATGAAGCCCGCACGCTGCTGGAAGATGACTATGACGAGCTGGTTGAAGAGCTCGAACTGGTCAAGGGCGCCTGCCATGAGTGGGATCAACAGGCCTATCTGGAAGGCAGAATGACGCCGGTGTTTTTCGGTACGGCATTGGGCAATTTCGGCGTGAAAGAGATGCTGGATGATTTTGTCGAGTGGGCACCCGCTCCGCCGGCGCGTCCGACAGAAAGCCGTGAAGTGGCGGCCAGTGAGGAGGCGTTCAGCGGTTTTGTTTTCAAGATCCAGGCCAACATGGATCCGAAGCACCGCGATCGTATCGCTTTCATGCGCATCTGCTCTGGCTCTTATACCCGGGGTATGAAGATGAAGCATGTCCGCATCGGCAAGGATATCCGCATCGCCGATGCGGTTACCTTTATTGCCGGTGACCGTGAAAACGTGGAAGAAGCCTGGTCCGGAGACATTATCGGCCTGCACAACCACGGTACCATTCAGATCGGCGATACCTTCACGGCGGGGGAAAACCTCAAGTTCACCGGGATTCCGCACTTCGCACCGGAGATGTTCCGCCGCGTACGCCCGACCGACCCGCTGAAAATGAAGCAGCTGCAGAAAGGTCTGCAGCAGCTGTCGGAAGAGGGTGCGGTACAGCTGTTCCAGCCGCTCAAGAACAATGACCTGGTGCTGGGTGCGGTAGGGCAACTGCAGTTCGAGGTGGTGGTGTTCCGTCTGAAAGACGAATACAAGGTTGAGTGCATGTACGAGCCGATCAGTGTGCAGACCGCACGCTGGGTGGAATGCAGTGATAACAAGATGCTGGAAGATTTCCGTCGCAAGGGCTACGACAATCTGGCCGTGGATGGCTCCGGCCTGCTGACCTATCTGGCGCCAACTCGGGTGAATCTGTCACTGACCGAAGAGCGTTGGCCGGAGATCCAGTTCCGCGCGACTCGGGAGCACTGATTGCTGATCGACACCATCTGCCATCTCGACTTTACTGATTTTGATCCTGACCGAGCGGCGGTGATTGAGCGTGCGCGTGTTGCCGGTGTTGCGCAGATTGTGGTGCCATCGATCACGGTGGATAACTTTGAGCGGGTGCTGGATCTGTGTGCTTCAGACCCGAGCCTGTATCCGGCTCTGGGATTACATCCCTGTTTCAGTCATGACATTGAACACGATCTGGAACGGCTGGATGCGATGCTTTCGTTGGCGGCAGGAGCCGTGGTGGCGGTGGGCGAGATCGGCCTGGACTTTCGCCCCGGCCAGGCAGAAGCGGCACAGCAGGAGCAGCTGCTGGAGGCGCAACTGAAACTGGCAAAGGCCCACGACCTTCCGGTGCTGCTGCATGCAGTGAAGGCACACGACCAGGTACTGAAACTGTTGCGTCGTCATAACCTGCCCCGGGCGGGTATCGTGCATGCGTTCTCCGGCAGCGAGCAGCAGGCGCGGGAATATGCAAAGCTGGGCTTCAAGCTGGGGTTTGGCGGTGCGATGACCCATGAACGGGCGCACAAACTGCATCGGTTGGTGGCTGAGTTGCCACTGGAGTGGCTGGTGCTGGAAACGGATGCGCCGGACATGCCGCTCAGCGGGCATCAGGGCGAACGCAACGAACCCTCAAGGGTGGCTGAAGTTGCCCGCCTGATCGCGGAGCTGCGCGGGATTTCCGTGGAGGAGGTCAAGGCCGTGACTCATGCCACGGCGGTCAGTCTGCTGCAGCTGTCTTACTGATAGATGCTGCCGTAGGCGTCATCCAGAGTTTTCCAGACGGTGTCGGTCTTGCTGTTCACCGGAACACGATAATAGCGCTTGTCTGCATCGATCGCTTCGCTGCCGTAGCTGCCATCCGGCGGGGTGAGGATCAGCTTTGCCAGGCTGGCGGGGTAGTTAGGGCCCTTGATGCGCTCACCATAGGCCTCTTCAATCGGTCCCAGTTTGTAACGCACCGATACGATGGAGGTCAGTTCCTGACAGCGTCGGGTCTCGCCCTTGCAGAACTGAAAGTAGCGGGTATCCATGACATAGAACTGATCAGCGGTCGGATCTTCCTTCAGTGCCCCTGACAGGTTGACGCAGCCACCGAGCAGCAGGGCTGCGGTAGCCGGTAACAACAGTTGTTTCATCCCGATTCCTCCTTGTTATGGTCGTTTCAGCACAGATCTTTGTACGGGTTTTCGACCTGCAGCGAGATCGGGTTGGTATAACCGGGCAGGCGGATTTCATCGGCACTGATCTGCAGGTCTTCCCCCGTCAGTACGTTGTGATCGTACAGATAGATGGGTCTCGCCTGACCCATGATAGCAGATTGATTATAGCCCTCGGCCTGCTCACGCACCTGTTCGCGCCGCTTGCGCCAGGCATTCATGGCGGCTTCGCCATGACGCCTTGTCAGCAGCTGCTCGACGACATGGGGGGCCATGATCGCAGCGCTGGCGTTGTTGCCGCCAAACCCCTTGGCGTTGATCAGCACCGAATCCATCCCGGTGGCGCCGGTTTCATGATGGGTCAGCGGGAAGTGCAGGTTGGAGCTGTGCACATCTTCTGCAATCTCGGCTGTGGTGGTCAGACCCGGCACGATGCCGTGTTTCCAAACGCCCAGTGAGGCAAACAGCTGATCACCCCCTGCAGTGCCCTGTGAGTGTCCAAGATAGGCTTTTACCGCACTGACGGTCCAGTCAGAGATATCGAATGCCTTGGCGGTCTCGTTGATGACATGAGACTCGGTTACGCGGTTCTGTGGTGTACTGGTACCGTGTGCCTGCACAAAACTGCGCTGCTTGAGCGACTCCTCTCCCAGCAGTGTACCGATCAGTGATGCCGCCTTGCCAAGGGTCATGTAGTTGCCGATGCCCGGTGCCGAAATTGACTTCTTGTGTCCGTCGGCATGGACAAAGACATCGGCCACCGCACCGTGGATGTCAGCGCCCAGCTCCAGTGCAAGGTCATCGCTCATCAGCACCAGGAACTGGCTGGACTCGCCCATGGTAAAGCCGCAGTTGTTGCCAAATGGGCGACAGGCCCTGCGGTAGTGTTCTTCGGCCATCTCGGCCAGATCGTCCAGCGCCATCAGCTGCTTGTCTTCGGCCAACGCGCCCATGGCGCGAAAACCTTCAATGATCTCTGGGGTAACCGGTGCATCACTGCCACCGACCAGTACCAGCTTGCTGCGGCCGGTACGTATCGCCTCGACGCCGCTTTTCAGGTTGTACAGAAAGGTGGCACAGGCACCCAGTGCGCCGCCGGTTGTACCGACGTTGCCGAGCAGGTAGGCATTGATGAAGTCAGCCGGCATCTGGGCGTAACCCAGCGGCATCTGCTTGGACGTGGTGCGTTTGCCCAACGCCGGGAACTTGGTCAGGCCGCCAAAGCCGAGATCATCCAGCTGGCCGATTGAGTTGCTGGCGAAGACCGCAATCTGATCCGGGGACAGCAGGTCCAGAATGGTCTGATACTCGATCCCCATGGAGCGCAATGCGTCGGAAGCGGCAAAAACCGCCATCTGCAGCCCGCGGGGGTGGTTGCGCGACTGGTACAGTTTACCGGGCTCGAACCCGGTCGGCAGCATGCCGGCACTTTGCACCAGAGCCGGTTTGGAATCCGGGAAAATCAGTTCGCAGCTGCCGTCGATCCGTACTTCAACCTGACCGCCGCCAATCTCTTCAATCTGCCAGTTTGTTGGAATCTGTTGCGGCAGCTGGCGGCTGCGCAAACGGAAGCTCAACCCCTGATCGCTGCCCTTGATACTGGCCGGGCGGTTGAACATGACGGCATTCACATCGAACCAGTCGGGGTGGATACGGCGAATCAGCGTGTTGTCACGGACCTGTTGTTCAATGCGGCAGGTCAGCTCGGCGGCCGTGAAGCGCTCACTGGCATCGCCCTGCAGCCGGTAGCTGCCGGCGTCATACTGCGCAAGTCCAGTCAGGGTGGCCAGATCGATCAAGGAGTCCTGTCGACTGGAGGCGTCCAGCTGATCCAGTATCAGGCGACGATAGCCCTGGTGAAAGGAAGAGCGACCAGCGGGGCTGATACCACCAAAACCGACAATGACAGGCAGCTGAGACAAAAGATACTCCTCGGAGTGGTGACGCGGATGACAATGAAGGATAACAGCGCATTTTATCGTCTGATCCTGGCGCTGGCCAGCACCCATATGCACTCCCGTGCAAAAGCGATACTGGTTTTCATTTCGTATTAAGCTATTCTGAGCTAAACAGTATCAGGCCTGCTCTTCCACATGGAGGAGTCGGAGACTGTATTCAGGAGAAAACCATGAAAAAGCTTATGATCACCTCGCTTGCTTCAGTTCTGTTGCTGAGCGGATGTACAACGCTGGACCCCTACACTCAGGAGTCCAAAACGTCACAGGCAACCAAAGGTGCCGGTCTGGGTGCGCTGGGCGGTGCCGTGCTGGGCGCGGCTGTGGCCGGCAAGGGCGATCGAAATGAGGGCGCACTGGCCGGGGCTGTCATTGGAGGAGCCGTTGGCGGAGGGATCGGTTACTACATGGACCAGCAGGAAATGCAGCTGCGTCAGCAGCTGGAAGGTACCGGTGTCCGTGTGGAGCGTGTTGGGGATGATATCCGTCTGATCATGCCGGGTAACATCACCTTTGCCACTGACAGTGACCGGGTTGATCCATCCTTTTACCCGGTGCTTGATTCGGTTGCCCGCGTGCTGACCAAGTTCGAGAAGAGCCAGGTCGCAGTGGAAGGCTACACCGATTCGACGGGCTCGTTTGAATACAACCAGCAGCTTTCGGAGCGTCGCGCCAATAGTGTTGCGCGCTACCTGAATTCGGCTGGGGTCAGTCATCTGAGACTGGATGCGCGCGGTCTGGGGGAACGTTACCCGATTGCCAGCAACGACAGTGCGGCAGGACGAGCCATGAACCGACGGGTAGAGATCAAGATCCGCGGCACTCAACGCTGAGTCTGCTGGCCGTGCGGGAGATGCTCCTGCACGGCTGCAATATCAAAGGTTTTCGCTTTCCTGAAGTCGTTCAAACTTGCCCAGCAGTCGCTGCAAGCCCTGTTCAGTGCTTTCGCGTTCGGCTTCCAGTGCCGTCTTGCTCTCGCGCAGTTCGCTGACTTCCAGTCGCAGCAGTTCGACCTCTTCGATCAATCCCTCAATCTTGTTTTCCAGTTCGGTAAAGAGTCCGCTCTGCATCTCGGTGGTGCTCCTGTATAGGTGTGGATGATTCAGGGCGCAAGACTAAGCTGCTCAGTGGGCGATTACAATATCATCCTGCTGGATGTTGAGGCTGCCGCTGTCGGCTGGCAGTCGACCCCGTGACAGCGTTGGCTGCACGTCTTCCAGTGTCAGCGTCTGGCGCGTATTGCGCAGCTCCGTGATCGGCATCTGATTGGCATCGTAATGGGTGTAGAGCCTGTACACGCTCAGACGATCGCCCGGTTTCAGGCCCGCCAGTGAGCCTGCGCCGATCCATGCCTCATTGCCTTCCGTGCGCGTGATGCGGCTGCGGAAAGGCTCGCACATCAGCGTCTCATCAATGTAACTGCTGATCTCCTGCAGGGTGGCCTGAACTTTTTGGCCAAAGTCCTGTTGCCAGAACAGGGTGCTGCCGAAGCCGGTTTTCTCATGCACCGGGCGGTTCCAGCGGCCCGCTGTAGCGAAGGGTTGTTGCCACATCAACTGGCCTGTGAAAGTGTCAAAAATGTAGAGGTCCAGTACAAAGTTGCGCAGATGTTTTGAGCTGGCGTAATCCAGTGTGCGGTAGGTGTCGAGCAAAATGTTGGGCGGGCGTGGGCCAGCCGGGTTGTGCAGGCCAAGATCGCGAATAATGCCGGTCACCAGAAACTGGGTTTGATGCTGCTGGGCGTGATTCAAGTGGCGGGACAGAGCGCCCTCGGGCAGTTGTTGAGGTGACTGATCCTGTGCGCCCAGCAGTTGCAGACTGCTGCGGTCGACGACATTGAGTGTGCTCTGTTGCAGGGACTGACTGATCAGTGTTGCCAGCCCCTGTTGGATGCCGTGCAGATCGCCATGGCTGGCATCAGCGGGCCGGGCGAGACTGAATCCGCCGATGGCAACCGTTTTGCGATAGGCCAGCGGCGGCTGGCCGTTGGCACAGCCGGCTTCAGCTTCCACCTCGGCCAGAATGCGCACCGTCAGCTGACTGCCACGGATGTATTCATCAATGATACGGATGTTGTTCAGCTGGGTCAGGCTGTTAATGCGCATGTTGTCGATTTCAAGAATGCCGTCACGTACCTCCTGTGTGGTGGAGATCCAGGCGCTGCCCTGCAGAGAGGCCTGTTCACGGGCGCGGCTGATGGCCAGTTCCCGAGCCTGCCCAAGGTCATTGTTGATGATCGGGGCCGAGCCCTCGGCCTCGATGGTGATGGCTGTGACATGGGGGGTGGTCAGTGTCAGGCAGAGCAGTAGCAGACGGCAAAGTCGGGTCAGCATGATGATCAGTGTCCTCAGGTGTTGGCCAAAAGGTATGCAATTTGTGGGTGCGATGCAAACACTGGTGGCAGTGCTATCCTGTCATCCCCCTATTTTGTGGTACATTCAGTGCAAATAACCCCCGACAGAGAGCGAAACGGATGAGAGTGGCAGTGCTTACAGCCTGCAGTCTGCTGATGCTGCTCGGCGGCTGTGCTCGGCAGGAGCCTGGGCCGGTCCAGGCCCATGTGGTCAGTATGCATCCTCAGGTGCTTGCGCAGATACAAGATGCCCGATCAGAGCGGCCACGCGGCAGAACTGAGCTGCAGCAGACCGGGGTCGCCCGCAGCGGGCTGGATCCCGTCAGTGAAGCGGTTGTGCAGATGGCTTATCAGCTGGAAACGGGCATGGACAAGAGCAACGTCAGCCGTTTGCCCCTGGCTGTACTGGCATTTCGCAATCTTCTGCAACCGGAGCAGGTGGGCGAGTTGGGGGAGCGCTTGGGTGACAGCTTTGTATTTCAGCTGGAGCAGCGCGGCTACAATCTGGTTGATTACCGTGCACAGAGTCTGGTAACCAGTGTGAAGCCTGAGATCGAGCCCTATAACATGTCGGCCCTGCGTACCCGTCATCGGATCTATTTTGTACTTACCGGTACCTATGCGCTGCACCCGGATGGTGTTGTGATTAACGCCCGATTGCTCGATACCACCACCCGTCAGGTCCTGGCTTCCGGTCAGAGCCACATTCCTCTGTCTCGTCTGGAGCAGCGCTGGCCCGGCTACAATCTGCTGGAAGCGCACGAGCGTGGCATGATCATTGAAAACAGACAAGGCCCGGCAGGAGGCTCTCAGTGATGAGATCAGTGGTTCTGATGATGCTGGCGCTGGTGCTGGCCGGTTGTGAAACCATGGTGCATTCGGTCAAGACGGTAGCGGAAGCGCTGCCGGACGTGCACATGAGCCCGCGTATTGAGGCGCCTTTAGAGCCGAACTGGGTCAGTGCGACCGGCTATGCGCCGATCAGTCTGCAGCCGGGGCAAACCGAACAGCAGAGGATGCTGATGGCGATGCGTGCCTCCAAGCTGCGCGCCTATCAGGAGCTGGCCGGCATCATTCATGGGCAGTACCTGTATGGCACTACCCGGGTCGAGGACATGGTGGTGCAGAACGACAGTTTCAAGACGGCCGTTGCCGGTATTGTGCGTGGCGCTCGCGTGGTCAAAAGCTACCCGGTACAGGACGACACCTATGCCACGGTGCTGGAGGTGGATCTGAATCAGGTTCAGCGCGCCTGGGTACATGAGGCCGCGCGCTGAGTCGTCACCTGCTACTGTTTCTGCACATGTTCATCCAGCTGCTGGCAGATCGCCTGCTGCAGCTGGCGACACAGCTCGGGGTCACTGATCGGCTGATTGTTGCTGTCGGTGATGAAGAAAAAGTCCTCGACCCGCTCGCCGATACTCGAAATCTTCGCCTTGCGTACCGAAATTCCGAACTCCACAAAAATACGCCCTATGCGTGCCAGCAGTCCGGGGCGATCCGGTGTGATCACTTCCAGAATGGTTTGCTGAGATGAGGGATCGTTGCTCAGAGTCAGGCGTGTAGGTGTGGCAAACAGCTTGAGTTGACGTGGCACCCGGCGCTGAATGATCTCGGGGTAATCTTCCGGGTCGTCCAGCTCTTCCGTCAGGTGGCGCTGGATGTTGGCCAAGTATTCAGGGTTTTCCGACAGCGGCTGGTTGTCATCCGTCAGTACCGTGTAGGTATTGAGGGTGCGGCCATGGTCGGTGAGGATGATACGGGCATCCTGAATGTTAAGGTGCAGCTGGTCCATGGCGGCAACCGTCGCCGGGAAGAGGGTAGGCAGATCTTCACTGTAGATGAAGATCTCGGTAGCGCCTTCAAATACGCGGTAGGAGGTCTTGCGAATCAGGACCAGCGGCAGGGGGCTGTCGCCGTGTTCCAGAATCGCCTGTGTATGCCAGGCGATGTTGTGTGCATCCTCTCGCAGGAAATAGTCATCGCCCAGCAGTGCCCAGTGATCGAATATGTCTTGCTCTCGAATGCCCTGGCGGGCCAGCAGTAGCATCGCTTCATGCTGTACCTGCTCTATCCGGTCTTCCTTGTTGATCGGGTTTTCAAGTCCACGGCGCAGTGAGCGCTTGGTATCCATGTAGAGCTGGCGCAGCAACGTGGCGCGCCAGCTGTTCCACAGCGTGTGATTGGTGGCGTTGATATCCGCCACGGTCAGGACGTACAGGTAGTCCAGGTGTACCAGGTCACGCACCTCCATGGCGAAAGCGTGAATCACTTCCGGGTCTGAAATGTCGCGTCGCTGCGCCGTCATGGACATCTTCAGATGGTTGCGTACCAGCCAGGCCACCAGGTGGGTATCCCATTTGCCAAGATGATGGCGTCGACAGAAGGCGATTACATCGTCAGCGCCCAGTTCCGAGTGGTCACCGCCACGGCCCTTGGCGATATCGTGGTAAAGCCCCGCAATGTACAGCAGCTCGATTTTGGGCAGCTGGTTGACGATGCGGTGGGCAATGGAAAACTGTTCGCGGTATTCGCGATGGCGGAACTGACGCATCTTCTGAATCACTTTCAGGGTATGCGCATCCACGGTGTAGATATGGAACAGGTCATGCTGCATCTGGCCCACGATTTTGCCGAACTCGGGCAGGTAAAGCCCCAGAATGCCGTAGCGGTTCATGCGCTTGAGTTCGGTCGATACGCGTTCCGGTGAGCGCAGCAGCTCCATGAACAGGGAGGTGTTGCGAATATCCTTGCGAAAGTCGTTGTCGATCAGATGGCGGTGGTTGCGCACCAGTCGAATGGTTGAGGCGCGAACCCCCTGAATGTCAGGGTGCTGGGCCATCAGTACGAACAGCTCCATGATGGCAAAGGGGTGGTGCTCGAACACCTTGTCATAGACCGCTTCCAGATAGTTGTTGTGAATCTGAAAGCGGTTGTTCAGTGGCCGGATGCTTTGTTCGTCATCAATGCGCAGGATCGCCTCGTCGAAGTGTTGCAGCAACATGTCATTGAATTCCGACATGGCCATGGCGACGCGGTAATACTTGCTCATGAACTGCTCAACTGCCAGCGCGCCTTCCTGGTCTTCGTAACCGAAATAGGTGGCCAGTGCACGTTGATGATCGAACAGCAGTCGATCCTCGCGACGCTTGCAAACCATATGCAGAGCATAACGGACGGTCCAGAGATAGAGCTCCCCCTTGTTCAGGGTGTCCAGCTCGGGCTCGGTCAGAAAGCCGTGGTCCACCAGGTCGCGGATGTAGGTGGCACCAAAGTGACGCTTGGCAACCCAGCCCACGGTCTGAAGGTCACGCAGACCGCCTGGTGAGTTTTTCAGGTTGGGCTCAAGGTTGTACTCGGTGTTGTTGGTTTTTTCGTGGCGCTCTTTCTGCTCGGCCAGCTTGGCCTTGAAAAACTCCTTGTCCGTCCATGCGCCCTCAGAGGTAACCCGGTCATACATCTCATTCTGCAGGGCAGGATCGCCGCAGAGTGTGCGCGATTCGATCAGGTTAGTGGCGATGGTGATGTCGTTGCGCGCCTCATCATAACACTGGTCGATGGTGCGCACGCTTGACCCCAGGTCCAGGCCAATATCCCACAGCAGTGTCAGAAAGCCGCTGATGCTGTCCTGGCATTCGCCGGGGTCGATCTGGTCGAACAGCAGCAGGATGTCGATATCGGAAAAGGGGTGCAGCTCTCCGCGGCCATAGCCACCCACCGCTATGAGAGCGGCTTGATGTGCTTCGGGCCAGGTGAACTGGGACCAGGCAGCATCAAGGATCTGGTCGAGCACCCAGGCGCGACCGTAGATCAGGCGGCGAATGTCCTCGCCCTGTCGGAATGCTTCATCCATGCGCTGCTGCGCTTCACGCAATGATTCCTTGAGCACTTTCATGACCGGCCTGTCACGGTTGGACAGGCTGGTGTGGAGCTGTGTTGGATCCAGCAGCTCCGGTGCGGCTTCTAGTGGCTGAGCGGTACGGGTCATGGAAAGGGCTCGTTCAGAGTGAAATCAGGCGACCATCTCTTCCTTGCGCAGGGTCAGAATCTCGTAACCGTCAGCGGTTACCAGAACCGTATGCTCCCACTGTGCGGACAGGCGGCGGTCAGTGGTTTCAACGGTCCAGCCGTCGCGCTTGTTAAGCTTTACGTGGCGCTTGCCGGCGTTGATCATCGGTTCGATGGTGAAGATCATGCCCTCCTTGAGCTCATCCCCTGTGCCTGCCTTGCCGTAGTGAAGTACCTGCGGGTCTTCATGGAACTCAGCGCCGATGCCGTGGCCGCAGTATTCTCGCACCACCGAGTAATGGTTGCTCTCAGCGTGTTTCTGGATCACCTCACCGATATCACCCAAGTGTGCGCCCGGGCGTACCAGTTCGATACCCTTTAACATGCACTCGCGCGTGATTTCACACAGGCGCTGGGCGTGTGGAGCGACATCACCCACGTAGAACATCTTGCTGGTGTCGCCGTGGTATCCGTCCTTGATCACGGTGATATCGATGTTGATGATATCGCCGTTCTTGAGCTTCTTGTCATTGGGAATGCCGTGGCATACCACCTGATTGACTGAAGTGCAGATCGACTTGGGAAAGCCGTGATAGTTGAGCGGGGCTGGAATGGCCTGCTGTTCATTAACGATATAATCGTGGCAGATCCGGTTCAGCTCATCGGTGGTGACGCCCGGCTTGACGTATGGCTCGATCATTTCGAGAACCTCCGCTGCCAGCCGGCAGGCGGTACGCATCTTTTCGATTTCTTCCGGGGTCTTGATTTTGATAGTCATAAATACTCGGTCTTGGCGCTTGAGAGGATGCCCGTGGCTGTAGGGCGAGGAGCCGGGCGTGAACTGGCGACTATTGTAGCGAACAAGACGCGTTCAGCCAAAGGGCGCTTCAAAAAGTGCATCGGCTATGGTATAAATCGCGCTCCCGAAAGAGATGCTCAGGCATCGGTCGGGGCTTTTAAATACATCAACTGAAAACACACACATATCGTCACATGCGTTCAGGGTGCCGCCAAGCGGTTGGGCGATGGGATATGTGGAGGTTATAACCCGTTAGAGGAAATACCACAATGGCTAAAGTTTCAATGCGCGATCTGCTCAAGGCAGGTGTTCACTTCGGTCACCAGACCCGTTACTGGAACCCGAAGATGTCCAAATTCATCTTTGGTGCGCGTAACAAGATCCATATCATCAACCTGGAACACACCCTGCCGGCTCTGAACAACGCCCTGGATGTGGTTCAGAACATGGCCAGCAACAAGAACAAGATCATGTTTGTCGGCACCAAGCGTGCAGCGGCCAAAGTGATCAAAGAGGAAGCCGCTCGTGCAGGCATGCCTTACGTTAACCACCGCTGGCTCGGTGGTATGCTGACCAACTACAAGACCATCCGTCAGTCAATCCGTCGTCTGCGTGAGCTGGAAGCCCAGTCTCAGGACGGTACTTTTGACAAGCTGACCAAAAAAGAAGCGCTGATGCGTAGCCGTGAAATGGAAAAGCTTGAGCTTTCCATTGGTGGTATCAAGGAAATGGGCGGTCTGCCTGACGCGCTGTTCGTGATCGACGTTGATCATGAGCGTATCGCTATCAACGAAGCCAACAAGCTGGGTATCCCGGTTATTGGTGTGGTTGATACCAACAGCAACCCGGATGGCATCGACCATGTTATCCCGGGTAACGACGATGCTCTGCGTGCCATCCAGATTTACGTCAAGTCCGTTGCTGATGCCTGCATCGAAGGCGCGGCTGCCAATGCTGGCAAGGGCGAGTTCGTGGAAGTTGACGCTGAAGAAGCTGCTCAGTAACCGAACTGACAACTGACGCGTGTAATCGTGTCTGGATGTGCAAAGGGGGGCCTGGCTCCCCTTTTTTGAATTTGAATTGAAGCGATTAATAAAGAGGAACGCGACATGGCGAATATCTCTGCAGCGATGGTCAAGGAACTGCGCGAGCGTACCGGCCTGGGCATGATGGAGTGCAAAAAGGCACTGGTTGAAGCGGAAGGCGACATCGAAAAAGCGATCGACGATCTGCGCAAGTCCTCCGGCATGAAAGCGGCCAAGAAGGCTGGCCGTACTGCGGCTGACGGTGTGGTAGCGGTCAAGGTTGCTGACGACAACAGCTATGCGGTTGCGGTTGAAGTCAACTCTGAAACCGACTTCGTCGCGCGTGACGACAACTTCCTGGGCTTCGTGAACACCGTGCTGGAAAAGGCATTTGCCGCCAAGGAAACAGACGTGGCTGCGCTGATGGCAGGTGAGCTGGAATCCGCTCGTGAAGCGCTGGTACAGAAAATCGGTGAAAACATCAGCGTGCGTCGTCTGATGCTGGTTGAAGGTGACAAGGTTGACGCCTACGTGCACAGCACTAACCGTCTGGCCGCCATCGTGGCGCTGAATGGTGGCAATGCTGACGTGGCGCGTGATATCGCGATGCACGTAACCGCGGTTAACCCCCGTATTGCACGTCCGGAAGATATGCCGGAAGAAGAGCTGGTGCGTGAAAAAGAGATCATCATGGCACAGCCGGATATGGAAGGTAAGCCGCAGGAAATCAAGGAAAAGATGGCCGGTGGTCGCATCAAGAAATTCCTGGCTGAAAACAGCCTGGTTGAGCAGCCGTTCGTCAAGAACCCTGAGCAGACTGTTGGTCAGATGGCCAAGGATGCGGGTGCTGAAATTGTATCCTTCGTTCGTGTTGCCGTTGGCGAAGGTATCGAAGTCGAGCACAAGGACTTCGCTGCTGAAGTTGCAGAACAGCTGAAGAAGTAAACAGCTGCTGCGCTTTCCGGCTGGGTGTAGCCCTTATGCCCAGCCGCATGCTTTCCTGCTACACTCTATGCCATTTCGTCCGCGCGGAGACAGATCATGCCTGCCAAAGATAAACAATCCAGATACAAACGACTGCTGCTGAAGCTCAGCGGTGAAGCGCTGATGGGAGAGGAGAACTTCGGGATCGATCCGAAGGTGCTCAACCGCATGGCGCTGGAGATTGGTCAGCTGGTGGGGATTGGTGTCCAGGTAGGAATGGTGATCGGTGGCGGCAACCTGTTCCGAGGTGCTGCGCTGAGTGCTGCCGGACTTGATCGTGTTACCGGCGACCATATGGGCATGCTGGCAACGGTGATGAACGCGCTGGCCATGCGTGATGCGCTGGAGCGCTGCAACATTGCGACCCGTGTCATGTCAGCCATTCCGATGAGTGGCGTAGTGGATCAGTACGACCGCCGCAACGCGATGCGCTACCTGAATCAGGGCGATGTGGTAATCTTTGCAGCCGGTACCGGCAACCCCTTCTTTACCACCGACTCGGCGGCCTGTCTGCGCGGGATCGAGATTGAAGCGGATGTGGTGCTGAAAGCAACCAAGGTTGACGGTGTATACACGGCGGATCCGATGAAAGATCCTGACGCGCGCAAGTATACTCGTTTGAGTTTCGATGAGGTGCTGGAAAAGCAGCTCGGGGTGATGGATATGACCGCCATCTGCCTGACTCGGGACCATGACATGCCTGTGCGGGTGTTCAATATGAACAAACCCGGTGCGCTGGTGAATCTGGTGTTCGGTGGCGATGAAGGTACCCTGATTGATAGCGGCTCTGTTGCTGGAGAAAACAATGATTAACGAAATTGTGAAAGATGCCGAAGGGCGGATGAAAAAAAGCGTTGAAGCGCTGGTCGAGAACTTCAAGAAAATTCGTACCGGGCGTGCTCATCCGAGCATTCTCGATAGCATTACCGTCTCCTACTACGGATCTGACGTGCCTATTCAGCAGGTCGCCAACGTCTCCGTTGAAGATGCACGCATGCTGACCATCGTTCCCTGGGAGAAAAAGGTCGTCAGTGATATCGAAAGAGCGATCATGAAGTCTGACCTGGGACTGAACCCGAGCACCAACGGCGATGTTATCCGGGTGCCGATGCCGGCGCTTACGGAAGAAACCCGCAAGAACTACATCCGTCAGGCGCGTACCGAAGCGGAAAACGCGCGTGTGGCGATCCGCAACATTCGTCGCGATGCGAATGGTGACATCAAGGGTCTGCTGAAGGAAAAGGAGATCAGTGAAGATGACAGCCATCGTGGCGAAGATCAGGTGCAAAAACTGACCGACAAGTATGTGGCCGAGGTGGACAGCCTGCTGGCACAGAAAGAAACGGACCTGATGGAAATCTGAACCAACGGAGCGGGGCTCGCCCCGCCGCGGATCTGCATGGCTGTTGAGCACCAATTGACAATTCCTCCGGGGCGCTCACTGCCCCGTCATATTGCCATCATCATGGATGGCAACAACCGTTGGGCCAAAGAACGGCGTTTGCCCGGTCTTGCAGGGCACAAGGCCGGTGTGAACAGTGTGCGTGCCGTGATCGAGTGCTGTGCGGAGCAGGGTGTGGAAGCGTTAACCCTGTTTGCCTTCAGCAGCGAGAACTGGAAGCGGCCAGCAGTTGAGGTCAGTGGCCTGATGCAGTTGTTCATGCTGGCGCTCAAGAATGAAGTGCGCAAGCTGGCGCGTCACAATATCCGTTTACAGGTGATTGGTGACCTGTCTCGCTTCAGTCCCGAACTGCAGGAGCTGATTCGCAAGGCAGAGGCCGAAACGGCCGCCAATACCGGTCTGGCACTTAATATAGCCGCCAATTATGGTGGTCGCTGGGACATAGTCACGGCAACCCAGCGGCTTGCGCAGCACTGTGTTGAGGGTGAACTGAAGCCTGAACAGATTGACGAGGAGCTGTTCGCTCGTCAGCTTTCACTGGCGAGCCTGCCGTCACCTGATCTGTGCATCCGTACCGGTGGCGAACAGCGCGTCAGCAATTTTTTAATCTGGCAGTTGGCCTATACCGAGCTCTATTTTACCGATTGCTTCTGGCCTGACTTCGACAAGCAGGCGATGCTGGCGGCGCTACAGTCCTATCTCACCCGTGAGCGTCGTTTTGGTCGAACCAGTGAACAGGTGGAGGCCGACAGCCAGTGTTGAAACAGCGTGTTCTGACTGCACTGGTGCTGGCTCCACTGGCATTGGCAGCTGTCTTTCTGTTACCCCAGGCGGCCTTTGAAGTCGTGCTGGCGGTGGTTTTCCTCTACGGCAGTTGGGAGTGGGGTAATCTCTGCCGACTGGCCCTGTCTGCCCGGCTTGTTTATCTGGCTGTGCATGCAGCGGCGCTTTCGGTTGTGGCCTTTGTTCCGGGCAGTCAGTCGCTGGCCATCGTGCTGGCGCTGCTGTTCTGGTCGGTAGCGCTGCTGTTGGTGAAGGGGTATCCGGCAACGGCAGGCTACAGTCGAGTTCCTCTCAGGCTGTTGATGGGTCTGCTGGTTCTGGTGCCGGCCTGGTATGCCGTTACTGCCCTGCGGGCGGGAGAAAACGGTCTGGCGCTGCTGTTGCTGCTGTTGTTGCTGGTGTGGGGGGCTGATATTGGGGCCTATGCCGCCGGCAAAACCTGGGGGCGGCGCAAACTGCTGCCGGCGGTCAGTCCCGGCAAAACACTTGAAGGGGCTGCCGGTGGCCTTGTCGCCTGCATGCTGGTCGGGCTCGGGTTTGCCGTTTGGCTGGAACTAAGCCTGCTTGCATCGGTCACTCTGGTGTTGCTGTCACTGTTAACCGGTATGGTTTCGGTGCTGGGTGATCTGCTGGAAAGCATGCTTAAGCGTGAGCGAGGGATCAAGGACAGTGGCCAGTTGCTGCCGGGGCATGGCGGTGTACTGGATCGTATTGACAGTCTGACAGCTGCGGCCCCCGTGTTTTTTGCGGGGCTTCATTTTGTGACAGGGGCCTGAACAACATCATGAGTTTGCTGCAGACGATTCTGGCTACCCTTGTGACACTCGGGCTGCTGGTCACCATACATGAATGGGGACACTTCTGGGTGGCGCGCCGCTGTGGCGTCAAGGTGCTCCGGTTTTCGGTCGGTTTTGGCAAGCCGCTCTGGATGCGCGTGGGGCGCGACGGTACCGAGTATACCGTTGCAGCCATACCGCTGGGGGGCTATGTACGGATGCTGGACGAGCGCGAAGGTGATGTGCCTGAAGCACTGCGTGCCCAGGCGTTCAATAACAAGCCAGTGCTGCAGCGTATCGCCATTGTCGCGGCAGGTCCTCTGGTCAATTTGTTGTTTGCTGTACTCGCCTACTGGTTTCTTTTCATTTACGGAGTCTCATCGGTTGTCCCGATGGTGGGTGACGTACGCCCGGATTCGCCAGCCGCTCTTGCAAGTGTGGAACCCGGTTATGAAGTGCTTGAAGTCGATGGCAATCCCGTCCGCTCCTGGGGTGAAGTAAATCTCAGGCTGGCGGCGCGGGTGGGTGAAACCGGCCGAGTCGAGCTAATGCTGGGCGAGCCTGCGCGTGGCTACGCTCGCAGTTACTCAGTGCCGATTGATCGCTGGTATGTTGATCTTGAGCGCGAATCCCCGGTTGCGGCACTTGGGTTGATGCCGTGGCAGCCTGAGATACCGGCCGTGATCGGCCTGCTGACAGAAGATGGCAGCGCCGGTGTTGCCGGCATTCAGGTCGGTGACCGGGTGCTTGAAGTTGATGGTGAGCCGGTAGCGGACTGGATCGAACTTGTGCGCAAGGTACAGGCGGCCCCCGAGCAACCTCTGCAGCTGATGCTTGAACGTGACGGGCGCATCGTCATGCTGGAGGTGGTGCCCGAGTCTCGGACGCTGGCAGATGGTCGGGTACAGGGCTATATCGGTGCCGGTGTTTCTCCGGTTGAGTATCCTGAGTCAATGCAGCGCACTCTGCGTTACGGTCCGATCGACGCGTTGGTGGCGGGTGTTGATAAAACGGGCCAGATGATTGGTCTGACCCTGGATGCCATCGGCAAGATGATTGCCGGGGTGATCTCGGTAAAAAACTTGAGTGGTCCGATAACCATTGCTAAAGTGGCGGGGACTTCGGCTGCGTCCGGTCTGGAGTCGTTTGTCAGTTTTCTGGCCTATCTGAGTATCAGCCTCGGTGTGCTTAATCTGTTGCCGATTCCGATGCTTGATGGTGGACACCTGCTCTATTATGCGATCGAGCTGATCCGAGGACGGCCGGTCAGTGAGCGGGTTCAGATGCTGGGTCTGAGAATCGGCATGATGTTGCTGTTCAGCTTGATGGCGCTCGCGATACTCAATGATCTGGCACGGCTGTTCTGATCTGCGCCAGTTTTCCTATCAGTCGATAACCTAACGTAAGAAGTAGTGCATGAAACGCAAACTGGGTCTGTTTTTCGTATCGATGCTATGGATGGTGCAGGCGCAGGCGGCTGCATTCCCCTTCGAAGTGAACGATATCCGTCTGGAAGGGCTGCAACGGGTAGAGCCCGGCGTCGTATTCCGTAATTTTCCTGTTACAGCGGGTGACGAACTGACCCGCAGTCAATTGTCCGATGCGGTCAGGACGCTGTTTCGCTCCGGCTACTTTGCTGATGTGCAGGTCGAGCGCGATGGTGGAGTGTTGGTACTCAAGGTTCAGGAGCGCCCATCGGTTGCCTTAATTAATATTGAAGGCAACAAGGTGATTAAAAAAGAGGACCTGCTCAATGGTCTGAAGCAGTCCGGTCTGCAGGAGGGCGATGTGTTCCGTCGTGCCGCACTGGACCAGATCAGCCAGGATCTGCTGCGGGTATACACCTCCCAGGGGCGCTATGGTGCCGATATTCAAACCGAGGTCGAACCCCTTTCTGGCAACCGGGTGCAACTGAACATCAACATCCGTGAAGGTCAGGTTGCCTCGATTCAGCACATCAACATCGTGGGTAATACGGTGTTCAGTGATGAAGAACTGACCGACCTGTTCTCGCTCAAACTGCCCAACTTCTGGTCCTTCTACAAGAAGGATGACCGCTATGCCCGTGAAAAGCTGACCGGTGACCTTGAGCGTTTGCGTTCCTGGTATCTGGATCGTGGCTATATCAACTTCGAGATCGATTCGGCCCAGGTCTCCATTACGCCGGACAAGAAGGACGTCTACATCAGTGTCGCCATTACCGAAGGTGAACAGTATTCGGTGCGTGATGTGAGTGTGGCCGGTGAGATGGTGGTGCCGCAAGACGTGATGCTGGCCGAGATGAGTGTTGAAGCGGGTGAGATTTTCTCGCGCAAGGATATGACCCAAAGCCAGGAGCGTCTGGTGCGCCTGCTGGGCGATGAGGGTTACATGTTTGCCAATGTAAGCCCGGTGCCCGAGCTGCACGAAGACAATACGGTCTCCATCCGCTACTTCGTTGAACCCGGCAAGCGCACTTATGTACGCCGCATCGCCATCAAGGGCAATACCCGCACGGCGGATGAAGTGATTCGACGCGAACTGGAACAGATGGAAGCGGGTATCGCCTCTACCAAGGACATCGAGCGCTCCCGTACCCGTCTGGACAAGACCGGTTACTTCAAGACCGTCAATGTTGAAACGCGCCCTGTACCTGGTACCGATGATCAGGTTGATATCGAGTACAGCGTCGAAGAGCAGCAGTCGGGCCAGTTCACGGCCAGTATCGGCTTCTCTCAGAACGACGGCATCATTCTTGATCTAGGCGTGCAGCAGGACAACTTCCTCGGCAGCGGCAAAAAGATCGGCTTCAATATCTCCAACAGCTCCACCCGTACCGAATACAGCTTCAATTATCTCGATCCCTACTACACGCTGGATGGGGTGAGTCGTGGCTTTAACGTTTATTACCGTGAGCGTGATTACGAAGAGGACGATATCAGCTCCTATACGGCTGATGAAGCGGGCGGTGGTGTGACCTTTGGCTACCCGATCGATGACTTCCAGCGGTTGAGCTTCAGTGGTGATATTGAGTTTATTCAGCTCAATACATACGCTCAAACTGCAACTGAAGTTAAGGATTTTATTACTGACGAAGGCGACTCCTTCTTCAACTGGAAGTTGACCGCCGGCTGGAGTGATAACCGACTTAACCGAGGCTTCTTCCCAAGCCGAGGCTACGCACAGGGTGCCAGTGTGGAAGTGGCCATTCCGGGCAGTGATCTGACCTATTTCCGAGCCAACTACAACAACCGCTTTTACAAGCCGCTGAACGAGGACGAGACCTGGATCTTTGCGCTGCGCGGACGTGCAGGCTATGGCGACAGCTGGGGCGACAACCAGTATCCGTTCTTCAAGAACTTCTATGCCGGTGGTCTCAAAAGCGTGCGTGGCTATTCCAACAACTCGCTGGGCCCACAGGATTCCAATGATGACCCCTTTGGCGGCAACCTGATGCTGGCCGGCAGTGCCGAATTCATCTTCCCGATGCCCTTCCTGGAAGACAAGAGTGCCTGGCGCAGCCTGGTGTTCATGGATGCAGGTAACGTCTACTCCACTGACAGCGGTGCCGATGTTGACCTGGGTGATCTGCGTTACTCGGTCGGTGTGGGCGTCAGCTGGCTGACACCGATTGGCCCGCTGTCCGTGTCGCTGGGCATGCCGCTGAATGACAAGGAAAACGACGATACCGAAGTGTTCCAGTTCGCACTCGGTCAGACCTTCTAAGGAGATACCATGAAGTTTGCTGTACAACTGTTTACTGCTGTTTTACTGGCGTTCAGCAGCCATGCCATGGCTGAAAAAGTGGCGGTTTTGGGTGTGGAAGAAGCCCTGCTCAATTCCAATGCGGCGAAAAGCTTCCGCGAGGAGCTGAAAAAGGAATTCGCTGATGATGAAAAGCAGCTCGTGGCACTGGAAAAACAGGCACGCGAACTGAGAGAAAAGCTGCAGAAAAATGCAGGTCTTGCCTCTGAAGATGATATCAAGCAGATGCGGATGCAGTTTCAGAAGGCATTTACCGAGTATCAGCGTCGTGGACAGGAACTGCAGCAGAAACGTGGTGAGCGTGAGCAGGCATTCATTGCCGAGATGCGACCTCGTCTGGATAAGGCGATACGTGAGCTGATCGAGGGCGAGCAGTTTGATGTGGTGATCTCCAAACAGGCAACTGTTTTCAGTGCCAACCGTGTTGATCTCACGCCAAGAGTCATCGAACTGCTGAACAAGTAAGACACATCTATGGCATCCACTGTCCGCTATACCCTGGGGGATCTTGCGCAGCGCTTGGGCGCAACCCTGCAGGGAGGGGATTCCGAGGCGGGCATTGTAACTCTGGCAACCCTGAGTTCGGCTGGCGCAGGTGAGCTGTCTTTTTTTGCCAATCCCCGCTACCTGCGTCAGTTGCAGCAAACTTCCGCTGAGGCTGTTCTGGTGCGGCCCGAACAGGCCGGCGACTGCCCTGTGGCAGCGCTGGTCGTTGATGACCCCTATCTTGCCTTTGCCAAAGCCAGTCAGTTGTTTGACTGGCGTTCCCCTGTGTGTCCTGGCATTCACGGCACTGCCGTTATTGCCGATTCTGCCCAACTGGCTGCCGATGTCGAAATCGGTCCCTATGTGGTGATCGGCGAGAATGTGGAAATTGCCTCCGGTGTCAGCGTGGGTGCCGGTACGGTGATCGGACGAGATTGTCGGATCGGCCTAGCCTGTCGGCTTGAAGCGCATGTCACGCTTTATCCCAACGTGATACTGGGTGAGCAGGTTCTGGTTCACAGTGGTAGCGTGCTGGGCAGCGATGGTTTCGGTTTTGCGCGCAACCAACAGGGCTGGGAGAAAATTTGCCAGTTGGGTGGTGTGGTAATCGGTGACAGGGTTGAAATCGGCGCGGGTGTCACGATTGATCGAGGTGCGCTGGACGATACCCGGATCGAAGCGGGCGTGAAGCTCGATAATCAGATTCAGATAGCCCACAACGTGATTGTTGGCCGAGATAGCGCCATTGCAGGCTGTACCGCCGTAGCCGGAAGCACTAAAATTGGCGAGCGCTGTACCATTGCCGGAATGGCCGGTATCACTGGTCATCTTGAAATTGCTGATGATACCCATGTGACTGCCATGTCGCTGGTCAGCAAGTCCATTACCCGGCCGGGGGCCTATTCCTCTGGTACAGGGCTTGAACCGCATCAGCAATGGAAGCGCAATGTGGTCCGTTTCCGTCAGCTGGATGATCTGGCACGACGCGTGCGCAGAATCGAACAGGCTGTCGAACATATTACTACTGAAGGTCAAAACAATGATGGACGTTAAAGAGATCCGGAAATACCTGCCCCACCGCTACCCGTTTCTGCTGGTGGACCGGGTCTTGGCTCTTGAGCCAGGTGAGTCAATTACCGCTATCAAGAATGTAACCGTGAACGAGCCTTTCTTTAACGGCCATTTTCCTGATCATCCGGTTATGCCGGGTGTGCTGATTGTGGAAGCCATGGCTCAGGCCGCCGGTATTCTCGGCTTCAAAACCATGAACAAGGGGCCGGAAGACGGTTCGATCTATTACTTTGTTGGCGCTGACAACCTGCGCTTCAAGCGCCCGGTGGTGCCGGGAGACCAGTTGCAGCTGGAAGCAAAAGTGGTTTCCGAGCGTCGCGGTATCTGGAAATTCGATGTGCGCGCCAGCGTCGATGGCGAAACCGTCAGCAGCGCCACCATTCTTTGTGCAGACAGGAAGGTGTGACATTGATTCACCCGCAAGCCATTGTCGACCCGTCGGCCCGTCTGGCCGATGATGTTGAAGTGGGGCCCTGGACCCTGATCGGCCCGGACGTGGAGATCGGGAGGGGCACCCGCATCGAGTCGCATGTCGTGATCAAGGGGCCAACCCGTATTGGTGAAGGCAACCGGATCTTCCAGTTCGCGACTGTGGGTGAAGAGTGTCAGGACAAGAAGTACCGGGGTGAGCCGACTCGATTGGAGATCGGTGACCACAATGTGATCCGTGAAGGGGTCACCCTGCATCGCGGTACGGTTCAGGATGCCGGCATCACTCGTATTGGCAGCCACAATCTGTTAATGGCCTATGCCCATGTAGCCCACGATTGCATCGTGGGTGATCACGTCATTCTGGCCAACAATGCGGCACTGGCCGGGCATGTGCATGTGGGTGATCATGCCATTCTGGGTGGTTTCACGGCGGTGCATCAGTTCTGTCATGTTGGTCCGCATGTCATGTGCGGCGCCGGCACGGTGGTACTCAAGGATATTCCGGCCTATGTGATGGCCAGCGGCAACAGTGCGCGTCCCCACGGGATTAACCTCGAAGGGCTGCGCCGGCGTGGTTTCTCGTCCGAGGCACTGGCCATACTGCGGCGCGCCTACAAGGCGATCTATCGCCAGGGGCTGACCGTTGATCAGGCGCTACAGGCGCTTGAGGAGATGGCATCTGAAGAACCTTCCGTTCGTGCTCTGATCGAATCGCTGCAGACGTCCAGTCGCGGCATTATCCGCTGAGGTTATCGATGCGCCCCTTGCGGATCGGCATCGTTGCAGGTGAGGCATCCGGGGATATTCTGGGTGCAGCCTTGATCTCGGCCCTGCATGAGCGTAATCCCGAAATCCAGTTTGAAGGTATCCCCGGCGAGTTGATGCAACAGCAGGGCTGTGCCGAACTGTTTCCGCTGGAGCGGCTGTCTGTCATGGGGCTGATCGAGGTGCTGGGCCGCTTGCCGGAGCTGCTGCGTGCCCGCCAGCGTCTGATTCATCACTTCATCGACAACCCGCCCGATCTGTTCATCGGTATTGATGCGCCCGATTTCACCTTCGGCATGGAAAAGGCACTGAAGCAGGCGGGCATTCCCACGGTGCATTATGTCAGCCCTTCTGTCTGGGCCTGGAAGCGCAAGCGCATCTTCAAGATCAAGCAAAGCACCGACCTGCTGCTGACGCTGTTCCCGTTTGAGGCAGAGGTGTATCAGCCGACCGGCCAGAATCTGCGTTTTGTCGGCCATCCGCTGGCGGATCAGATACCGGCCGAGCTGGATCTGGAAAGCGCCCGTCAGCACTATGGGCGCGACCGTGCCGATCAGGGGCCGCTGGTGGCCATTTTGCCCGGCAGTCGCGGCTCCGAGTTGAAGTATCTGGCCGAGCCCTTCCTCGAGACAGCGCGCTGGCTGGCTCAGCAACGCCCAGAACTGGAATTTATTATTCCGGCCGCCAATCGGCGCCGCTATGAACAGTTGGCGCAGCAGGTGCGGCAGTATCCGGAACTTAACCTCACACTGGTGTTGCAGGGCTCCCGTGAGGTAATGGCGCTGGCGGATGCGATTCTGATCGCCTCTGGGACAGCAACACTTGAAGCCTGTCTGCTGCAAAAGCCAATGGTGGTGGCGTACAAAATGGCCGGCCTGACCTATTCAATCTATTCGCGCATGATCAAAAGCCGTTGGATTTCGCTGCCCAATGTACTGGCGCAGGAGGAGATGGTGCCTGAGGTGCTGCAGGATCAGGTTCGGGCCGAGGTGCTTGGGCCTCTGGTATTGAGAGCGCTGGAAGATCAGCCGTACCGTAACCGGGTAGAGCGGGTTTTTACCGCCATCGGCGATGAGTTGCGCTGTAATGCCAGTGAACGTGCTGCCGACGCCGTGCTGGAGTTGCTGGAGTCACGCCATGGAAAATGCTGAATTGATATTCCGCCCTGCCGGTTTGATCGCAGGCGTGGATGAGGTCGGTCGGGGCCCGCTGGTGGGTGATGTGGTGGCGGCGGCAGTGATTCTGGACCCGAGTCGTCCCATTGAAGGGCTGGCCGACTCCAAGAAACTGAGTGAAAAGCGACGCGAGCAGCTGTACGCATTGATCCGTGAGCGCGCACTGGCCTGGTGTGTTGCCAAAGCCAGTCCGACTGAAATTGATGAGCTTAATATTCTGCATGCCACCATGCTGGCCATGCAGAGGGCGGTGGCAGGGCTCAAGATTGCACCGGACTATGCCCTGATCGACGGCAATCGTTGCCCGGTTCTGGCCTGTCCCGCTGAGCCGGTCGTGAAAGGCGATGCCCGAGTGGCTGAAATCAGTGCAGCCTCGATTCTAGCGAAGGTTGAACGCGACCGTCAGATGCAGCAACTGCATCTGCAATTCCCTGAATACGGCTTTGCACGACACAAGGGTTACCCGACGCCCGAACACCTTGAAGCGCTGTCCCGACTGGGAGCGCTGCCTGAACATCGACGCAGTTTTCGCCCGGTACGAGAACAACTGAACCGAGAGCCTCATGTCTGATCCACGCTTTGTCCATCTTCGGGTACATACCGAATATTCACTGTTCGACGGTCTGGTCAGAATCAAGCCGCTGGTGGCTACGGCGGCGGCACAGAAAATGCCGGCCGTTGCGGTCACTGATCAGACCAACCTGTTTGCCTTGATCAAATTCTACAAGGCGGCACTGGGCGCTGGCGTCAAGCCGATCTGCGGTGTTGACCTATGGGTACAAAACCCGATCGAGCCCGAGGGGGAGCCGTTTCGGCTGACCTTGCTGGTACGTACGGGCAAGGGTTATCGCAACTTGATGGAGCTGGTATCCCGCGCCTATGCCGAAGGGCAGAACATCGATCCCGAGCGCGCACTGGTCAAGGTGGAGTGGATACGGGAAAAGGCTGAAGGTCTGATTGCCCTGTCCGGTGCGCGTCAGGGCGAGGTGGGGCGGGCGCTGCTATCCGAAAGCGGCAATGCCGAAGCGGTCCTCGACAGCTGGCGTCAGGTCTTCCCGGACAGCTTCTACCTTGAAATTCAGCGCACCGGTCGCTCCGGCGATGAGGCGCTGGTGCATGCCAGTGTTGAGCTGGCCGCCAGAACGGGCTGCCCGCTGGTGGCAACCAATGAGGTGATGTTTCTCAAACAGGATGACTTTGAAGCCCATGAGGCACGGGTGTGCATCAACCTGGGCCGCACTCTGGACGATCCGCAACGACCGCGCAACTACTCCGATCAGCAATATTTCCGTTCGGCCGATGAGATGGCCGAACTGTTCAGTGATATCCCCAGTGCGCTGGAAAACACGGTCGAGATCGCCAGACGTTGTAACATCGAGCTGGAACTGGGTACCTACTATCTGCCGCGCTACCCCGTTCCGGAAGGGATGTTGATGGATGACTACTTCCGTCAGGTGTCATGGGAAGGGCTGGAAGAGCGGCTTGAGTTTCTGCTCGACAAGGATGCAGATGACTATCAGGCACGGCGCAAGCCCTACGAAGAGCGGCTTGAGTTCGAACTCGACATCATCATCCAGATGGGTTTCCCCGGCTACTTCCTTATCGTGATGGACTTCATCAAGTGGGCCAAGGAAAACGGCATTCCGGTGGGTCCGGGGCGTGGCTCCGGTGCCGGTTCACTGGTGGCCTACGTACAGAAGATCACCGATCTTGACCCGCTGGAATACGACCTGCTGTTCGAACGCTTCCTGAACCCGGAACGTGTGTCCATGCCCGACTTCGATATCGACTTCTGCATGGATAACCGTGACAAGGTGATCGACTACGTGGCCCGTACTTACGGTCGTGACGCGGTATCGCAGATCATCACCTATGGCACCATGGCCGCCAAGGCGGTGGTGCGTGACGTCGCACGTGTACAGGGCAAACCCTTCGGTCTGGCTGATCGCCTGTCCAAGCTGATCCCGTTTGAAGTGGGCATGACCCTGAACAAGGCCTGGGAGCAGGAGGAAACCCTGCGCGACTTCGTTAACGGCAGCGATGAAGCGCAGGAAATCATGGAGATGGCCTACAAGCTGGAAGGTGTCACCCGCAACGTGGGCAAGCACGCCGGCGGTGTGGTCATTGCGCCCACCAAGCTGACCGATTTCTCCGCCACCTACTGTGACGAATACGGTCAGGGTTTGGTGACCCAGTTTGACAAGAACGATGTGGAAGAAGCAGGCCTGGTGAAGTTCGACTTCCTGGGGTTGCGTACGCTGACCATCATCGACTGGGCGCTGGACACCATCAATCGCAAACGCAGGAAAACCGGCGAGGCGGCGCTGGAGATCGAGACCATCGATCTGGAAGATCCTGAAACGTTCAAGCTGCTGCAGAGTGCCCAGACCACCGCGGTGTTCCAGCTGGAATCCAGCGGCATGAAGGATCTGATTCGCCGCCTGCTACCGAACCGGTTTGAAGATATCATCGCGCTGGTGGCCCTGTTCCGTCCGGGGCCGCTGCAGTCAGGCATGGTGGATGACTTCATCAACCGCAAGCATGGCCGCGCTCCACTGGCCTGGCCGCACCCGGATTACCAGCTTGACAGCCTGCAGCCGGTTCTGGAGCCCACCTACGGCATCATTCTGTATCAGGAGCAGGTGATGCAGATCGCGCAGGTGATGGCGGGTTATACTCTCGGCGGCGCCGACATGCTGCGCCGGGCCATGGGCAAGAAAAAACCCGAAGAGATGGCCAAGCAGCGCAGCATCTTCCTTGAGGGCTGCGCCAATCAGGGGATCGACAAGGATCTGGCAGGCAATATCTTTGATCTGGTGGAAAAATTCGCCGGTTATGGCTTCAACAAGTCACACTCGGCGGCCTATGCGCTGGTGTCCTACCAGACTGCCTGGCTGAAACAGCACTACCCGGCAGCCTTCATGGCCGCCGTACTGTCATCGGACATGCAGAACACCGATAAGGTGGTGATCTTCATTGAAGAGTGCCGTCAGATGAAGCTGACGGTGCGGTTGCCGGACGTCAATGACAGCGAGTACATGTTCACCGTTAACGACGCCGATGAAGTGGTATATGGCCTCGGCGCGGTGAAGGGGGTGGGCGAAGGACCGGTCGATGCCATTGTGCGAGCGCGACAGGAGGGCGGTGCCTTCAGTGACCTGTTCGATTTCTGTGAGCGGGTAGGGGCGGGCAAACTCAACAAGCGGGTACTGGAGGCGCTGGTGCGCTGCGGCGCATTGGACGGCGTAGGCCCTTCGCGTGCCGTGCTGTGGGATGCGATCCCGGCCGCATTGAAGGCGGCTGATCAAAGTGCCCGCAATGAAGATGCCGGCATGATGGATCTGTTTGGCGCGGTGGAAGCGGAAGCGCCCTCGGATCCCTATGCCGAGTTTCACAAGGCCCGTGACTGGACCGACAAGGAGCGCCTGCAGGGCGAAAAGGATACGCTGGGGCTCTATGTTACCGGTCACCCGATCGATGAGTATGAAACGGAGCTGAAACATCTGGTCAGTCGCAAGCTGGTGGAGATTCAGCCAGATCGTGGCCGCAGCCAGAAGATGGCCGGTCTTGTCGTCGACATGCGGCTGAAAAAGACTAAAAAGGGCGATAACCTCTGTTTTCTGACACTGGATGACCGCAGTGCGAGGCTTGAGGTCACCCTGTTTGGTGATACCTATGAAGAAGCCCGCAACGTGATCAACAAGGACGCGATTCTGGTGGTTGAAGGCGAAGTGGTACAGGATGACTACAATGGTGGCCTCAAGGTACGCTGTAATCGAGTGCAAAGCATGGCTCAGGTACGTGCGGCACATGCGCGCTGTGTCGAAGTGCAGTGCGAGAGCCGTCAGCTTGGCCAGCGTCAGTTGCGGCAGCTGGCCGAGACACTGACCAAGGGGCGCAGCCCTCTGATCAGTCTGTCCGTGGCGCTGCGTTACCGGCGTGAAGACGCAGAGGCACGGGTCTGGCTGGGCAGTGAGTGGTCCGTCTCGCCGACTGATGAGCTGCTGTTGCAGTTGAAGGAACAGTTCGGTAACAAGGCCGTGCGCCTGTGTTATGACTGATGGGGTGGTGATCCACCCGCGCAACCGTTAAAATCGTCCAATTATTCAGTGCCCCCGGGCCCCATGTTACAGAACAGAAGCAGACGCGCATGAACCCCAATTATCTGGATTTCGAACAGCCGATCGCAGAACTTGAAGCCAAGATCAGTGAATTGCGTCACGTCAATGAAGGTACTGACGGTCTGAATCTGGGTGATGAGCTGGAAAAACTGCAGGACAAGAGCCGCAGTCTGACCGAATCGATCTTCAAGGATCTCTCGGCCTGGCAGATCTCCCAGCTGGCGCGCCACCCGCAGCGTCCCTATACGCTGGACTACGTCAAGCATGTCTTCGAAGACTTTGACGAAATCCATGGCGATCGTCACTTTGCCGATGATCAGGCGATTGTCGGTGGCCTGGCCCGCCTTGATGGTCGCCCGGTCATGGTGATCGGTCACCAGAAAGGTCGTGAAGTGAAGGAAAAGGTACGCCGCAACTTCGGTATGCCGCGTCCCGAAGGTTACCGCAAGGCTCTGCGTATGATGGAGATGGCGGAGCGCTTCAAGCTGCCGGTGCTGACCTTCATCGACACCCCCGGCGCCTATCCGGGGATCGATGCCGAAGAGCGCGGCCAGTCCGAAGCGATCGCCTTCAATCTGGCCAAAATGTCACAGCTGAACACTCCGATCATCTCCACCGTTATCGGTGAGGGTGGCTCCGGTGGCGCACTGGCGATCGGTGTCTGTGACGAGCTGTTGATGCTGCAGTACGGCACCTATTCCGTGATTTCACCGGAAGGCTGTGCCTCCATCCTGTGGAAAAGTGCCGAGCGTGCTTCTGATGCCGCCAAGGCGATGGGTATCACCTCCGGGCGCCTGCACGAGCTGGGTCTGGTGGATCAGGTCATCAGCGAGCCACTGGGCGGTGCGCATCGCAACCCCAAACTGATGGCGGCCAACCTGAAGAAGCACCTGCTGGAGACGCTTGATCGTCTGGCCGAGTTGCCCTCCGATGAGCTGCTGGAGCGCCGTTATCAGCGCCTGATGTCTTACGGTGTGTTCGAGGACTGATACCTCGCAGGCAGTTGTATTGCCTGAGCTTCTCGACACGCTGCAACAGCAGCTTGCAGCCCTGCCTGAAACCCGTCGCTGGGTGGTTGCACTCAGCGGCGGGCTGGACTCCTCTCTGTTACTGTTCCTGCTGCAGCGACTTGCGCCCTCGCAGCCTGTTGTAGCCCTGCATATCGATCATCAGCTGCAGGCCGACTCGGTGCTGTGGGCCGAACACTGCCGTCAGCAGTGCGAACGGCTGAGTATCCCATTCAATTTGATGCGCGTTTCACCCGGTTCAGCCTCGGAGGCATCGGCACGCAAAGCGCGCTACAGTGCTTTTGTATCCTTTCTGCAGCGCGGTGACTGCCTGTTGCTGGCACAGCATGGGGATGATCAGGCCGAAACCCTGTTGTTGCGGCTGTTACGTGGTTCTGGGGTGGCGGGCCTTGCGGCCATGCCGCTATCACGACCACTGGGGCAGGGCATGCTGCTGCGGCCCTTGCTGCAGCAGCCCCGTGACCGGCTTGAACGGGCCGCCCTTGAAGCCGGGCTTGAGCCTGTTGAAGACCCCAGTAACGCCAGCCCGCGCTATGACCGCAATTTCCTGCGGTTGACGGTGTTGCCAGCTCTCAAGCAACGCTGGCCGGGCCTCTTGTCCCGCTGGAGTGAAACCGCTGCGTTGATGAGTGAAGCCAGTGAGTTGCTCACTGAGCGTGCGCAGGAGGATATGACCCAGTGTGAAAAGCGGGGCGGAATCAGCCTCGCGCACCTGAAAGTACTGAGTCTGGCGCGTCAGCGTAACCTGCTGCATGTCTGGGTCAGTGAGCAGAGCGGGCATCGGCTGGGACGGGCTCAGCTGCTGCAGCTTGAGAAGGATCTTCTGCATGCACGATCGGATGCCCAGCCGGTTTTTCGCCTGCCCGATCATCAGTTGAGGCGCCATCAGGGTGTACTTTATCTGTTGCCCGATCCCCTGCCGCTTATCGAAGAGGGCGAACGGAATCTGGTCGTGGGTGAGTCGATCCAATTGCCACTGGGGTGCTTGCAGTGGCAACCGGCCAGGCGAGGCCTGCAGGTCGGTCAGCCCCTGACGCTGCAGTTTCGGCAAGGTGGTGAGCGCCTGCGTCCGGCTGGGCGAGGCGGTTCGGTCAGTCTGAAACAGCTGCTGCAGGAAGCGGGATTGCCACCCTGGCTGCGGTCCTGTCAGCCGTTGCTGGTGAGCGAAGGCGAGATTATTGCGGTTCCGGGCATCACTCTGTGTGAAGCGGCAAGCAGCGAGGGTGGTCTCTTGCCGATCTGGAGTGGTTTTGGTTTGTCCTGAGGCGCGCCTTTTGCTATCCTGCAGTCCCATCTTGAGTACGTTTTCTCCCCTCAATATCTTGATCTGACAGGTTCCGCATGACGCGTTATATTTTCGTCACAGGCGGTGTTGTGTCCTCATTGGGCAAAGGCATCGCATCAGCTTCTCTGGCGGCTATTCTCGAGGCTCGTGGCCTCAAAGTTACAATGCTCAAGCTGGACCCGTATATCAACGTGGACCCGGGCACCATGAGCCCTTTCCAGCATGGTGAAGTATTTGTAACCGAAGATGGCGCCGAGACCGACCTTGACCTTGGTCATTATGAGCGCTTCATTCGCACCACCATGAGCAAGCGCAACAACTTCACCACTGGCCGTGTGTATCAGCATGTGCTGCGCAAGGAGCGTCGTGGCGATTACCTGGGCGGAACCGTACAGGTGATTCCGCACATCACCGACGAGATCAAGCGCCGGGTGATCGAGGGGGCCGGCGACGCTGATGTGGCACTGGTCGAGATCGGTGGCACCGTGGGTGATATCGAATCCCTGCCGTTCCTGGAGGCGGTACGTCAGCTCAAGGCTGAAGTGGGCGCCTCCCGCGCGCTGTTCATGCACCTCACACTGGTGCCGTACATCGCCACGGCTGGCGAGACCAAGACCAAGCCGACCCAGCACTCCGTGAAAGAGCTGCGTTCCATCGGTATTCAGCCGGATATTCTGGTCTGCCGCTCCGAGAAGCCGCTGGACGAGTCCTCCCGTCGCAAGGTGGCCATGTTCACCAACGTGGAAGAGCGTGCGGTCATCTCCCTGCCGGATGCCAACACCATCTACAACATTCCGGCCATGCTGTGGGAACAGCATCTGGACGAGATTGTGACCGAGCGTTTCCGCATCAACTGCAAGGCCGCGGATCTAACTGAATGGAACCGGGTAGCGGATGCGTTCCTGCGCCCGGATGGCGAAGTGACCATTGCCATGGTTGGCAAGTACATGGAGCTGCTGGACGCCTACAAGTCACTGATCGAAGCGATCTCGCATGCCGGCATCGCCTTGCGTCAAAAAGTGCGGATCGAGTATATCGATTCCGAACGGGTTGAGCGTGAGGGCAGTGCGATTCTGGAAGGTTTCAGTGCCATTCTGGTACCGGGCGGCTTTGGTGAGCGTGGCGTTGAAGGCAAGATTGAAGCCGTGCGTTTCGCGCGCGAGAACAAGGTGCCCTATCTGGGCATCTGCCTTGGCATGCAGGTGGCCGTGATCGAATACGCCCGCCATGTGGCCGGGCTGGACGGTGCCAACTCAACCGAATTTGATCGTCAGTCACCGCACCCGGTGATTGCGCTGATCACCGAATGGACCGACCACACCGGTGAAATCGAAGTGCGTGGCGAGAACTCCGACCTGGGCGGCACCATGCGCCTTGGAGCACAGACCTGTCACCTGGCGGCAGGCTCCAGCGTGGCCGAGGCTTACGGCAACACCGAGATCCGTGAGCGTCATCGTCACCGTTATGAGGTGAACAACAACTACGTGCCGCTGCTGGAAGAGGCCGGGTTGAAAATCACCGGGCGTTCAGTGGATGGTGAGCTGGTCGAAGTGGTTGAAGCACCGGACCACCCCTGGTTTGTGGCCTGCCAGTTCCACCCGGAGTTCACCTCGACCCCGCGTGACGGACATGGCCTGTTTACAGGATTTATCAAAGCTGCGCTGGCCCGTCAGGCGCAGCAGTAATCTTTCAAGCGTTAACTGGAGACACAAGCACAATGGCTCAGATTGCGAATATCAAGGCACGCGAAGTACTGGATTCCCGTGGTAACCCGACCGTAGAGGCCGATGTCATCCTGACCTCCGGCGTAATGGGAACAGCCTGTGCACCTTCAGGTGCTTCCACCGGCTCGCGCGAAGCACTGGAACTGCGTGACGGCGATAAATCCCGCTATCTGGGCAAGGGTGTACAGAAGGCGGTGGCTGCGGTCAACGGTGCTATCCGTGAGGCCCTGGTTGGCATGGATGTGACCGACCAGCGTGCGCTGGATGACAAAATGCTGGCGCTGGACGGTACTGAAAACAAGGCCAATCTGGGTGCCAATGCCATTCTGGCCGTGTCTCTTGCAGCCGCCAAGGCAGCCGCCACCGAGAAGGGCATTCCGCTGTACGCTCACATTGCCGAGATCAACGGCACCGCCGGTCAGTTCTCCATGCCGGTCCCGATGATGAATATCCTCAACGGCGGTGAGCATGCCGACAACAACGTCGATATTCAGGAGTTCATGGTTCAGCCGGTAAACTTTGACAATTTCCCGGATGCACTGCGTTGCGGCACTGAGATTTTCCATGCACTCAAGGCCGTTCTCAAGGCCCGTGGCCTGAATACGGCGGTGGGTGACGAAGGCGGTTTTGCACCCAATCTGGGCTCCAACGAAGAAGCACTGGTGGTGATCAAGGAAGCGATCGATAATGCCGGCTATGAGCTGGGCAAGGACGTAACCCTGGCCCTGGACTGTGCATCCTCTGAGTTTTACAAGGACGGCAAGTACGACCTGGCCGGTGAAGGCAAGGTGTTCGATGCTGAAGGCTTCGGTGACTACCTGGCGCAGTTGTGCGAAACCTATCCGATCGTGTCCATCGAAGACGGCATGGATGAGTCCGACTGGGATGGCTGGGCCAGCCTGACGCGCAAGATCGGTGACAAGGTGCAGCTGGTGGGTGACGACCTGTTCGTGACCAACACCAAGATCCTCAAGCGCGGTATCGATAACGCCATTGCCAACTCCATCCTGATCAAATTCAACCAGATCGGCTCCCTGTCCGAAACTCTGGATGCGATCAAGATGGCCAAGGACGCCGGTTACACCGCGGTAATTTCACATCGCTCCGGCGAAACCGAAGACACCACCATTGCCGATCTGGCCGTGGGTACCGCTGCCGGCCAGATCAAGACCGGTTCCCTGTGTCGTTCCGACCGCGTAGCCAAGTACAACCGTCTGCTGCGCATCGCTGAAGAGCTGGGCGATAAGGCGGCTTATAACGGACTGAAAGAGATCAAGGGCCAGGCCTGATTGGCTGGCGTGTGATCCGAGGGGGCTGCGGCCCCCTTTTTTGACCCCGGGGAAGAACAGTGTATCGCTGGCTGCTGTTGATATTACTGCTGTTACTGGCAGGGCTTCAGTACCGACTCTGGTTCGGCGAGGCCAACCTGCGCCAGGTCTGGCAGTTGGAAGAACAGATTCTGCAGCAGCAGATGGAAAACCAGCAGCTGGCCGAACGCAACCAACGCCTTGAGGCTGAAGTACAGGACCTCAAGCGCGGCTTCAGCGCCTTGGAAGAGCGTGCTCGGAGTGAAATGGGCATGGTGCGCAAGGGCGAAACTTTCTTTCAATTGATAGAACCCGAGCCGGAGCAACCAAGGCCGTGATGTTTGATTCCGCCTGCGAATGGCTGTTGGGCGAGCCACCTTCCACTGCAACGATCCGCAGTTGCCCCGAAGATTTTCAAGTGTTTGAGCAGTTGCCTTTTGAGCCCGACGGCGAAGGAGAGCACCTGTTTCTCCATATCCGCAAACGGGGCGAGAATACCGATTGGGTAGCGCGTCAACTGGCCAACTTCTGTCAGATCAGCCCGCGTGATGTAGGCTATGCCGGCAAAAAGGATCGCCATGCCGTTACCGAGCAATGGTTCAGTGTACGCCTGCCCATCGGCCGTACCCTGAACTGGTCCCTGTTTGGCGGCGACAGTATCGAAGTACTGCACAGCTGTCGTCACAGTCGCAAGCTGCGACTGGGTGCCCTGTCGGGCAATCGATTCGTTATTCGGTTGCGTGACCTGACCGAGCCCGAGGCATTTCTCGAACGGGTTGAACAGATCCGTCAGGGGGTACCCAACTTCTTTGGTGAGCAGCGCTTTGGCAATGCCGGTGGCAATCTCGACAAGGGGCTGGCGCTTCTGGAAGGCAGGCTGCGTGAGCGACAGCGCCACAAAAAGGGCCTGTATATATCGGCCCTGCGTTCCTGGCTGTTCAATCAGGTGATCAATGCCCGCCTGCGACAGGGGATTTGGGATCGTATTCTGCCCGGTGACGTGCTGATGCTTGATGGCAGTCAAAGCTGCTTTATGGCGGATGACAGCGCTGAACTTCTGGCCCGGCTGCAGCAGGGGGACATTCACCTGACTGGACCCATGTGGGGGCGTGGACAGTTGATGACCCAGGATGAGGCGGCTGCTTTTGAGCAGGCAGTGCTGTCATCGGCGCAGTCGATCTGCCAGGGACTGGAGTCGCTGGGCCTGAATCAAGAGCGGCGTGCACTGCGCCTGATACCAAAGGCGCTTGCGGCACGGGAGGCGTCTGAAGGACAATGGGTCCTCGAATTTGAGCTGCCTTCCGGTGCCTTTGCCACCAGTGTGCTGCGGGAGCTCTGCCAGTGGCAGAATGCGGCGGCCTCAGCGGAAGTGAACTGAGATACCTACAGATAATGCTGATTCTGATTTCAAATGATGATGGGGTTTACGCCCCTGGACTGGCCACACTCGCCGAGCGACTGCAGCAGGATGCTGAAACCTGTGTTGTTGCGCCTGACCGCAATCGCAGCGGGGCCAGCAATTCCCTGACCCTTGACCGGCCGCTGGAAGCCCATCAACACCACAGTGGCTATATCGGGATCAATGGCACTCCAACAGACTGTGTGCATCTTGGAGGCTCCGGGCTGTTCACCGAACAACGCCGTCCCGACATCGTCGTGTCGGGCATTAACGCCGGTGCGAACCTGGGTGACGATGTGCTCTACTCCGGTACCGTGGCCGCAGCAACGGAAGGGCGTCACTGCCGCCTGCCGCCGATTGCCGTTTCCATGCACAGTTTTCATCCTAAACACTATGAAACCGCGGCAGAAATCGTTGCCTCTCTGGTACAGCGGCTGGACAGTCTGGTGGTTGCGCCACGTACGGTTCTGAATGTGAATGTACCAGACCTGCCGCTGGACCAGATTCGCGGTATTCATGTAACCCGGCTGGGGCATCGTCACGGTGCCGAGCCACCGGTGCAGGTAGAAGACCCGCGTGGTCGCATCCGCTACTGGATTGCCGGTGCCGGCGCGGCAGCGGATGCCGAGCCCGGAACCGATTTTTTTGCCGTTGAAAACGGCTTTGTCTCCGTCACACCGCTGCAGATCGACATGACCCACTATACGGGCATGGACAATCTGGGGGACTGGCTGGAGGGGCTGCTGTGATCGACATGGATCTGCAGGGTATCGGCATGACCTCGCGCCGTACCCGAGACCGACTTGCCCAGCGCTTGCGTGATCAGGGTGTGATCAGTGAAGAAGTGCTGAATGTGGTACGGGATACGCCACGCCATATCTTCATAGATGAGGCGCTTTCACATCGGGCCTATGAAGATACGGCTCTGCCCATCGGCTACAACCAGACGATCTCCCAGCCCTATATCGTGGCCCGCATGACTGAGCTGCTGCTGGAAGGCGAAGCGCTCAACAAGGTACTGGAGGTCGGTACAGGATCGGGTTATCAGACCGCTGTACTGGCACAGCTGGTGGATCAGGTGTTCAGTGTTGAGCGCATTCGTCCATTGCAGGAAAAGGCACGCAAGCGTTTGCAGCGACTGAAACTGCACAATGTAATGTTGCGTCACACCGATGGTGGCATGGGCTGGTCGGAAAAGGCACCCTTTGACGGTATTCTGGTAACCGCAGCGCCACGCGAAATCCCCCATGAGCTGCTGGAGCAGCTGGCAGTGGGCGGGCGGCTGGTGATCCCCGTCGGTCATGACGAACAGATCCTGAAGCGGATTACGCGTGTGGCTGAAGACAAGTACGAAACCGAAACGCTGGAGGCAGTGCGCTTTGTGCCCCTGCTCAGCGGTACCGTGCGCTGACGGGTTGCAAGGAGGCTCAATGCGAAGCAAGAAGGATTATCTGGTCCTCTCCGGCAAGGGGATGATGATGGGAGCCGCTGATGCCGTCCCCGGCGTTTCCGGCGGCACCATTGCATTTATCACCGGTATCTACGAAGAGCTGATCGACAGCATCAAGCAATTCAATCCGGAAGCGGTCCGTATTCTTTTCAGTGAAGGGCTGCTCTCTTGCTGGCGATATGTGAACGGTAATTTTCTGTTGGCGCTGGTGTCAGGTATTCTGCTGAGCCTGTTGACCATCTCCCGGGTAGTGCTCTACCTGCTGGATGAATATCCGATTCTGCTCTGGTCCTTCTTTTTTGGCCTCATTCTGGCGTCTACCTGGAGTGTCATTCGGCATATTCGGGGCTGGAACATGAACCTGATGGCCACATTCGCCATGGGGGTGCTGCTGGCGTACATCATCACTGAGCAGGCGCCAGGCAGCGTGGAGCCCTCCAGCCTGATTGTATTTCTGGCGGGTATGATCGCCATCTGTGCCATGATTCTGCCAGGCATATCAGGCAGTTTTATTCTGCTGCTGATGGGAATGTATGCGCCCATTCTGGGGGCGATCAAGGGGCTTGAGTGGGCCATACTGCTGGTGTTTATGGCTGGCTGTGCCGTCGGGCTGCTGAGTTTTTCCCGCGTGCTGAGCTGGGCCTTCCACCATCACAGAATGCTGACACTGGCCCTGCTGGGTGGTTTTATGCTCGGCTCGCTCAACAAGGTATGGCCCTGGAAATATACCCTCTCCTATACCATCAACAGCAAGGGTGAAGAGGTACCGGTGCTGCAGCAGAATCTGCTGCCGGGCAGTTTTGAAGCCCTGACCGGGCTCAATGACTGGTTCTGGCCTGCGCTGATGCTGATGCTGGTTGGGGCTGCACTGGGTATACTGTTGGATCGACAGAAAACCTGAAGATGGGAGACCTTGTTGCCGAATCCTCTGCTGCTCTGGCTGATATCGCTAATGCTCCTGCTGCAGGGATGTTCAAGCGGCTATGCTCCCGTGTCCGAGCGTTCCATGGGCGCTCGCAGTGAGGCCAGAGGACCGGCACCGGCCAGTTATCGGGTGCAGCGTGGCGATACCCTGTACTCCATCTCGTTTCGTTACGGTCTGGATTACCGTGAAGTCGCACGCTGGAACAGCATCGACAGTCGCTACTTCATCTACCCGGGTCAGACTCTCAAACTGAGGCCGAACAGCGGCTCAAAGGTGTCAGCCGCCAGCTCGACGGCTGCATCCAAACCCCCGTCCACTGCAGTGGCTGCCTCAGCAGAGACTGCGCGACCCGCGGCCAATCCCAACCGCTCAGCAACGACTGCCCGTACAAGTTCTTCCAGCCCTCCTTCTGCCAGCGCAGGCGGCACTGGACCTGTCAGCTGGCAATGGCCACACAAGGGCAGAATTATCAGTCGTTTCGGGGGTGGAGAGCCGGCGAACAAGGGCCTGGATATTGCCGGTAACGCCGGTGAACCCGTCAAGGCCGCTGCCGGTGGGGAGGTGGTCTATGCCGGAAATGGCCTGCTGGGCTACGGCAATCTGGTGATTATTAATCATAACCAGCGTTATCTGAGTGCGTATGCGCATAACAGTCGCATTTTTGTGCGCGAGGGTGATAAGGTTAAAGCGGGTGAGAAAATTGCCGAAATAGGCAATACGGGGGCAACGCGCACCATGCTCCACTTCGAGATTCGCCGCGACGGCAATCCGGTGGATCCGTTGCGATATTTGCCCAAACAATGATAAAAACAATAATGATGGCCGTGCAGAGATGATCGGATCGTCTCGACTACCTGGGGGTGAATAATGGAAACCGTGGGTAAGGGTAAAGAATACCGAGTGTCAGCCCAGAGCAGCGATGCCGAGTTTGATGACACTGAAGACCGTTACGATGAAGAAGAAACGCTCAATGCTGTCGATGAAGACAGTGACGATGCTGACAGCAGCGAGGCTGAACCGCCCGAGTTTCTGAACAGCGGGCGCGGCAGAGGTTCCATGGCTCATCAGGACCTGGTCAACGCCAAGTCGCTGGATGCAACTCAGCTGTATCTCAACGAGATCGGCTTTTCCCCGTTGTTGACGGCGGAAGAGGAGGTCTATTTCTCCAGGCGAGCCCTCAAGGGTGACGAAGCCGCCCGCAAGCGGATGATCGAAAGCAACCTGCGCCTGGTGGTCAAGATTGCACGACGGTATATCAACCGTGGCCTCACGCTGCTTGATCTGATCGAAGAGGGTAACCTCGGTCTGATTCGCGCAGTGGAAAAATTCGATCCCGAGCGCGGCTTCCGCTTCTCGACCTATGCGACCTGGTGGATTCGTCAGACCATCGAACGTGCCATCATGAACCAGACACGCACCATTCGCCTGCCGATCCATGTAGTGAAAGAGTTGAATGTCTATCTGCGTGCCTCTCGCGAGCTGGCCCAAAAGCTGGATCATGAGCCTACGGCCGAAGAGATAGCGACGCTGGTCGACAAGCCGGTTGCAAATGTGGAGCGCATGCTGGGGTTGAACGAACGTGTAAGTTCAGTCGATGTGCCGGCCGGGCAGGGGGCTGATAAGCCGCTGCTGGATACGATCCCCGATCTGGATGCGCTTGACCCGGAAACGCTGCTGCAGAACAACAACATCAGCGGCAATCTCAATCGCTGGATGGAAATGTTGCCTGACAAGCACGCGGATGTTCTGTCACGTCGATTTGGTCTGCGCGGCTATGAAATGAGTACGCTGGAGCAGGTCGGGCAGGAAATTGGCCTGACGCGTGAGCGAGTACGTCAGATTCAGGTTGAGGCGCTGCGCAAGCTGCGCGAGATTGTGGAGAAAAACGGCCTGAGCGGAGAGGATCTGCTGCAGTAGCGGCGTGCCGGTAAAGTGCCGGCACATCTTCCACCCCCCCCCGTCAGCGCTCCAGATACTTGAGCTTGTCGGGCTCACCATTCCACTTGTCGGCATCGGGCAGCGGTGCCTTGCGCTGATTGATATTGGGCCAGATTTCGGACAGCTCCGTGTTCAGCTGGAAGTAGACTTCCTGCGCATCGCTCAGATCATCCTCGTGTAGAATGGCGTCGGCCGGGCATTCCGGCTCGCACAGGCCACAGTCGATGCACTCGTCCGGGTGGATCACCAGAAAGTTTGGTCCTTCGTAGAAGCAGTCCACAGGACATACCTCGACGCAGTCCGTGTACTTACAGCGGATACAGTTCTCGGTCACGATATAGGTCATGGATCAGCTCCGGTTGATCATTTTGTCTGCAGTATAGTGCCCCAGAGCCGTTTGTCTCATTCCAGCAACTGCTTGAGGCTGTAGAGTGCCTCCAGCGCCTGGCGGGGTGTCAGCTCATCCGGTTGCAGCTCGCGCAGCTGCAGCTCGGCAGCAGAGGGGCCTGCGGTCACAAACAGGTCGTTCTGAACAGGCCCGTTCTGGCTTGTTGCAGCCGGTGCCGGATTGCGGGCCGGCTGGCTGGCGCTGCTGCGGCTGTCCTGCTCCAGCAGGACCAGCTTGTCACGGGCCTGGCTGATCACCTGTGCTGGAATACCCGCCAACTGTGCGACCTGCAGGCCGTAACTTTGGCTGGCCGGGCCCTGCTTTACCTCATGCATGAATACGATGTGATCGTTGTGCTCAACTGCCGTCAAATGCACGTTATCGACCCCTGTCGCCTGCTCCGGCAGGGCGGTCAGTTCAAAATAGTGGGTGGCAAACAGGGTGAAGGCATGAACTTCACGAGCGAGATGCTCGGCACATGACCAGGCCAGTGACAGGCCATCAAAGGTACTGGTGCCACGGCCCACCTCATCCATCAGCACCAGGCTGCGTTCGGTTGCGTTGTGCAGAATGTTGGCGGTCTCGGTCATCTCGACCATGAAAGTGGAACGCCCGCCGGCCAAGTCATCCGAGGAGCCCATGCGGGTAAAGATACGATCGACAATACCGATGCGGGCGGCCTGGGCCGGAACGTAGCTGCCGATGTGTGCCAGCAGGGTGATCAGTGCTGCCTGGCGCATGTAGGTCGATTTACCGCCCATGTTGGGGCCCGTGATGATCAGCATCCGCCGTTCCTGATGCAGTTCCAGGTCATTGGCCACAAACGGCGTTTCCAGTACGGCTTCAACCACCGGGTGACGGCCGGCTTCGATATGGATGCAGGGTTCGTCAACCAGTTGTGGACGCCGGTATTCAAGAGCGGCGGCGCGGTCGGCCAGAGTGTTCAGCACATCCAGTTGAGCCAATGCCGATGCAGACTCCTGCAGAGGCCCGAGTTCGGCTGCCAGCGTTTCGATCAATTCATCGTAGAGTGCTTTCTCCCGTGCCAGCGCCTTGCTTTTGGCGCTCAGTGCCTTGTCCTCAAACTCTTTCAGTTCCGGCGTGATGAAGCGCTCGGCATTTTTCAGCGTCTGCCGGCGGATATAGTCTGCCGGCATGTCGATCGCCTGCGCCTTGGTCACTTCGATATAGTAACCATGCACCCGGTTATACCCCACCTTGAGCGTGGCAATATCGGTGCGTGCACGCTCGCGCTGTTCCAGCTGCAACAGATAATCACCGGCGTTCTCGCTGAGGCCGCGCAGCTCGTCCAGCTCGGCATCGTAACCGGTGGCAATCACACCACCGTCGCGGATCACGACGGGTGGACCATCAATGATTGCGCGTTGCAGCAGTTCGGCCATATGAGGGAAGGTGGCAATTGAACCGGCAAGCTGGTTGATCAGGGGGGTATCAGCGGGCTGGATCAATTGCTGAAGATCCGGCAGTGAGGCCAGTGCATTGCGCAGGCGTTCCAGATCTCGCGGGCGGGCAGAACGCAGGGCGATACGTGACAGAATACGCTCCATATCGCCGATCAAGCGCAGCTGCTCACTGATATCCTCGCTGCGGCCCGGCTCAATCAGCCAGCGAATCGCATCCTGACGTCCCTCAAGAGTGACGCGGTCACGCAGCGGACGGTGCAACCAGCGCCGCAACAGGCGGCTGCCCATCGGCGTACGGCACTTGTCCAGTACCGAGGCCAGCGTATTGCTGCGACCGCCCGACAGGTTCAGGTCAAGCTCAAGGTTGCGCCGCGTTGTAGCATCCAGAATCACAGCTTCGTCATGCTGCTCAACCTGAATACGACGGATATGGGGCAGTGTGCTGCGCTGGGTATCACGCGCATACTGCAGCAGGCAGCCGGCCGCGCTGATCGCCAGGGGCAGATGGTCACAGCCGAAGCCGCTCAGATCACGGGTATTGAACTGATCACACAGCAGACGTCGAGCGGTGTCAGACTCAAACTCCCAGGGGGGGCGGCCATGACTGCCGGGGCGCTTGCCAAGCAACTGCGGCAGGCCGGAGTCATCCGGGTAGAGCAGTTCGGCAGGGCGCAGTCGTTCCAGCTCCGCCTGCAGGGCATTATGTCCCTCTATTTCAAACAGACTGAAGCGCCCCGAGCTGATATCCACCATTGCCAGCCCAAACTGTTCACCCTGAGCGCTGATCGCCATCAGAATATTGTCCTGATGCTCATCTAGCAGCGCTTCGTCACTCAATGTGCCGGGCGTCACAATGCGAACCACTTCGCGTTTGACAGGCCCTTTGCTGGTGGCAGGGTCGCCTACCTGCTCACAGATCACCACCGACTCACCCGCCTTGACGATGCGGGCAATATAGCCCTCGGCCGAATGATAGGGAATGCCCGCCATCGGAATCGGCTCACCGGCCGACTTGCCTCGTGCCGTCAGCGAAATATCAAGCAGTTGGGCAGCCTTTTTGGCATCGTCATAGAACAGTTCATAGAAGTCACCCATGCGGTAAAACATCAGCTGGTCCGGGTGCTGAGCCTTAATGCGTAAATATTGCTGCATCATGGGAGTATGTTGGGTGTTCGGCGCTGCCACTGACATGCTGTTTGGGTCGTCCTGTTGTCCGGGGATTGAATCGATCACCGTGCGGGGTTTTAATGTCAGGATTGTACGTGAATCATGGCGGCCTGCGTAGTCGCCCGCTTGGAGTTGGATCGATGAAAAACCTGGCACAAAAGGTAGGTGAAACACTGTTGCAGAAAGGGATCAAGCTGGCGACGGCCGAGTCCTGTACCGGGGGCTGGGTGGCGCAGGCAGTGACAGCCGTGCCCGGCAGCTCAGGCTGGTTTGACTGCGGTTTCGTGTCCTATTCCAACACGGCGAAGCAAAAAATGCTGGGTGTGGATCTGGCGGTGCTGGAAAAAAGTGGTGCCGTCAGCGAGCCTGTGGTGGCGCAGATGGCCGAAGGCGCTCTGCACAACAGCGAAGCCGATATTGCGGTCGCCATCAGCGGTATAGCCGGCCCTGAGGGCGGTACCGAAGACCGTCCGGTGGGTACTGTCTGGCTGGCGTGGGCCATTACCGGGCACCCCACGGTAACCTGTCTGAGTTTTTTCAATGGTGATCGTGACGCAATTCGTCAGCAGGCCGTAGAACAGGCCCTGGAAGGGATTCTGGCCTACCTGCCACAGTGACGCATTGAGTGGTTGCATTCTGCTCAGGTTGTGAAATAATACTGTTCAAGCATACAGTATTTTAACCACCCGGCTAAAAAGGTTCCCCGATGGACGCTAACAGAAAGAAAGCGCTGGATGCGGCACTGTCGCAGATTGAACGTCAATTCGGCAAGGGCGCAGTGATGCGCATGGGCGATCAGCCGCGTGAAGCGATTCCTGCGGTCTCAACCGGCTCACTGGGGCTTGATATCGCTCTCGGTATAGGCGGTCTGCCCTATGGCCGTGTGGTTGAGATTTATGGTCCTGAATCTTCAGGCAAAACCACGCTGACACTACAGGTCATTGCGGAAGCCCAGAAGCAGGGCAAAGTGTGTGCGTTTGTGGATGCCGAACATGCACTGGACCCGAACTATGCCGAGAAACTCGGTGTCGACGTGGATGCCCTGCTGGTCTCCCAGCCGGATACCGGTGAACAGGCGCTGGAAATCACCGACATGCTGACTCGCTCCGGCGCGGTTGACGTGATCGTGGTTGACTCGGTTGCGGCACTGGTGCCCAAGGCTGAAATTGAAGGCGAGATGGGGGATTCCCACGTTGGCCTGCAGGCGCGCTTGATGTCTCAGGCACTGCGCAAACTGACCGGCAGCGTGAAGCAGTCCAACTGTTTGCTGGTGTTCATCAACCAGATTCGTATGAAGATAGGTGTGATGTTCGGTAACCCCGAGACGACAACCGGGGGGAATGCACTCAAGTTCTATGCCTCCGTGCGTTTGGATATCCGTCGCATCGGTGCAGTGAAACAGGGCGATGAAATAACCGGTAACGAAACCCGCGTCAAGGTTGTAAAAAATAAGGTTTCCCCGCCGTTCCGCCAGGCCGAATTCCAGATTCTGTACGGTCAGGGCATCTATCACATGGGTGAAGTGATTGACCTGGGTGTACAGCAGGGGCTGGTGGATAAATCCGGTGCCTGGTATGCCTACAAGGGTGACAAAATCGGTCAGGGCAAGGCGAATGCAGCCAAATACCTGGAAGAACACCCGGACATTGCGCAGGAGATCGAAGCGGAAATCCGTGCCCAGTTGTTGAGTGTGCCCCAATCAAAGGCTGCACAGGAACAGCCGGAAGAAGCCGGTCAGCTGGATCTCTGATTCAGGCAGACAGCATGTGATTTAAAAACAGGGGCCTTTTGGGCCCCTGTTGTCGTTATGGAGACTGATCATGGCCAAATTGCTGGAAACTGAAGCCGAGTTGCGCAACGCAGCGTTTGCACTGTTGGGGCGGCGAGAATACAGCCGTGCCGAAATGGAACAAAAGCTGGGGCGCCGCTGTGAAAATGCCGAACTGTTACGGCAGGTGCTGGATCAGTTTGTGGCAGATGGCTACCAGAGCGATGAGCGCTTTGCGCATGTTTTTACCCGCAGCCGTTTTGGCTCAGGTTACGGTGCCATGCGGATCAGGCAGGAGCTGCGTCAAAAAGGGCTGCAGCCCGAGCTGATCGAGCAGGCGCTGGAGGACGAATCGACGGACAGTTATCAGCAGGCGTTGGAGAGTTGTCAGCGCCGTTTTGGTGATCAGCCTCCCTCCGATCCAAAAGAGTATGCCCGCCGCATGCGTTTTCTGGTCAATCGGGGATTCTCATTCGATGATGCCAAGCGGGCTGTCAAGGCTGAAGGAAGTGAGTGAATTCAGGCGTTGCAGGGCAGAAAAGCTATCGTACATTTTTTGCTCGCGTTATATACTTGTCCGCTATTTTTGCGTACATATGACCGCCGTTCCTGCAACCGGGCGGGCGGTCCTGTCGTGCCAACCAGTACAGACGCAACGGACCTTATATGAACTACATGACAAGTGCGGAAATCCGCCAGGCATTTCTTGACTACTTCAACCAGCAAGGGCATGAAATCATTGCCTCAAGTCCGCTGATTCCGGGTAATGACCCTACACTGCTGTTTACCAATGCAGGCATGGTTCAGTTCAAGGATGTGTTCCTCGGCTCTGACAAGCGTCCCTATTCCCGTGCCACCACTTCACAGCGCTGTGTGCGTGCAGGCGGCAAGCACAACGATCTTGAAAATGTTGGCTATACGGCGCGTCACCACACCTTTTTTGAAATGTTGGGCAACTTCAGCTTCGGTGATTATTTCAAGCGCGAAGCGATACGCTTTGCCTGGGAGTTTCTGACCAAACGCCTGGGGCTGCCTGAAGAACGCCTGTGGGTAACGGTTCATTATACCGACGACGAAGCCGAGAAAATCTGGAAAGATGAGATGGGAATCGACCCCGAGCGCTTCTCGAAACTGGATGAAGACAACTTCTGGGCCATGGGTGATACCGGTCCCTGCGGCCCCTGCACCGAAATCTTCTTTGATCATGGTCCTGATGTGGCCGGTGGTCCTCCGGGCAGTCCGGATGAAGATGGTGACCGTTATATCGAGATCTGGAATCTGGTGTTCATGCAGTACAACCGCTCGGCCGATGGCAGCATGGAGCCGCTGGCGCGTCCGAGCATCGATACTGGCATGGGACTTGAGCGTGTTGCTGCGGTAATGCAGAACGTGCACAGCAACTACGAGATTGACCTGTTCCGCAATTTGCTCGGTGCTACCGCCGAAGTGCTGGGTCTGGATAATACCGACAGCAAATCCCTGCGCGTGATTGCCGACCATATCCGCTCCTGTGCCTTCCTGATCACCGATGGTGTGTTGCCGTCCAACGAAGGTCGCGGCTATGTGCTGCGCCGCATTATGCGTCGTGCGATTCGTCACGGTAACAAACTGGGTGCAAAAGAGCCGTTTTTCCATAAGCTTGTAGCACCTCTGGTCAAGGAGATGGGCGAGGCCTATCCGGAACTGGCCAGGCTGCAGGACCAGGTTGAACGTATTCTTCTGAAGGAAGAGCAGCAGTTTGCCAAGACCCTTGAGCATGGCATGCAACTGCTGGAGCAGGCGATCAACGGCCTCGAAGGCAAGGTGATCCCGGGTGAAACCGTTTTCCGCCTGTATGACACCTACGGCTTCCCGGTTGACCTCACGGCTGATGTGGCGCGTGAGCATGAGCTGAGCATCGATATGGAAAGCTTCGAGCGTGAAATGGATGCTCAGCGTGAGCGTGCACGTGCCTCGGGTCAGTTCTCGGTCGACTACAACGAACAGATCAAGCTGGAGGGCAGTACCGCCTTCAATGGCTATGACAGCCTTGAAGACCGCTCTGAGGTCATCGCACTGTTCCGCGAAGGCGAGGAAGTAAAACAGCTTTCCGCCGGCGAGAGCGGCGTAGTGGTTCTGAAAAATACCAGCTTTTATGCCGAATCCGGTGGCCAGGCAGGTGACCAGGGCGTGCTGCGCTGGGATCGTGGCCAGTTCACGGTCAGCGACTGTACCAAAGAGAGCGGTCACCACCTGCACCATGGTCAGCTTGGCGAAGGTGTGCTGCAGGTTGGCGACCAGGTGGTCACCGAGGTGGACACGGCCAAGCGTCAGGCAACGGCGCTGAATCATTCAGCGACACACCTGTTGCATGCCGCCCTGCGCAAGGTGTTGGGTGATCATGTGCAGCAGAAGGGCTCTCTGGTAAATGCTGAGCGCCTGCGCTTCGACTTTGCCCACTTTGAGGCGATGACAACCGAGCAGATCAAGACTGTCGAAACCCTGGTCAATGACCAGATTCGTGCAAACTCGGCGGTTGAAACCGAGCTGATGCAGCTGGAGGCTGCCAAGGCCAAGGGTGCCATGGCTCTGTTTGGTGAGAAATATGACGATGATGTCCGTGTTCTGACCATGGGCGACGGCTTCTCGGTAGAGCTGTGTGGCGGCACTCATGCCAGCCGCACCGGCGATATCGGTTTGTTTAAAATCGTCGCTGAGAGCGGTATTGCCTCGGGTGTGCGCCGTATTGAGGCCGTCACCGGGGTTCAGGCACTGAATTGGGTTAACAGCAACGAACAGGCACTTGGCGAGATTGCGGCCCTGTTGAAGGGCTCACGTGAGAGCGCGCTGGAAAAGGTGCGTGGCCTGAACGAACGTGCACGTCAACTGGAAAAAGAGCTGGAGCGTCTGGCAGCCAAGCTTGCCAGTGCTCAAAGTGGTGACCTGCTGAGTCAGGTACAGGATGTAAATGGCATCAAGGTGCTGGCAGCGAAGCTCGAAGGTGTTGAGCCCAAGGCGTTGCGCGACACACTTGATCAGCTCAAGAACAAACTGGGCAGCGGCGTCGTGGTTCTGCTGACTGCGCAGGATGACAAAGTCAGCCTGATAGCCGGGGTGACCAAGGATCTGACCGGTCAGATCAAGGCAGGTGACCTGGTGCGTGAGCTGGCCTCACGTCTGGGTGGTAAGGGGGGCGGGCGTCCCGATATGGCGCAGGGTGGAGGCACTGATGTAAGTGCTGTTCCCGCTGCGCTGAAAGCGGTGCCCGAACTGGTTGCGGCAAGCCTGTAACTGAACACAGGCGCCTGCCGGTGTTCAATGCACCGGCAGCCGGATGGAAACACTGAAATGGCGTTATACGTACAGAAATACGGCGGCACTTCGGTCGGCTCGGTGGAGCGCATCGAAGCGGTGGCCGAAAAGGTCAAGGGCTTTCGTCAGCAAGGGCATGATGTGGTTGTTGTTGTCTCCGCAATGAGCGGTGAAACCAACCGACTGATTGCGCTGGCCAACGAGATCCAGGAGCGTCCCGATCCGCGTGAAATGGATACGCTGGTGTCTACCGGTGAGCAGGTCACCATTGCGCTGCTGTGCATGGCCCTGAAAGCCCGTGGCGTGGATGCCCGCTCCTATACGGGTGGTCAGGTGCGAATCCTGACTGACCAGTATCATACCAAGGCGCGTATCCAGGATATCGAGACAGGCCGCATGCGGTCCGATCTGGACCAGGGGCGGGTCGTGGTTGTGGCAGGGTTCCAGGGTGTTGATCCTGACGGCAATATCACGACCCTTGGGCGTGGCGGTTCCGACACGACCGGTGTTGCACTGGCGGCTGCCCTGAAGGCGGATGAGTGCCAGATTTACACCGATGTGGACGGTGTGTATACCACCGACCCGCGTGTGGTTGAAGGTGCGCGTCGACTGGAAAAAATCACCTTTGAAGAGATGCTGGAGATGGCCAGCCTTGGCTCCAAGGTGTTGCAGATTCGTTCCGTTGAGTTTGCCGGCAAGTACAAGGTGCCGCTGCGGGTGCTGTCCAGCTTCAAGGATGGCCCCGGTACACTGATTACGATAGAGGATGATGAGACTGTGGAAAAACCGGTTATCTCTGGTATTGCGTTCAATCGTGACGAGGCCAAGCTGACAGTTGTCGGTGTGCCGGATATTCCGGGTGTTGCATCCCGGATCCTGGGGCCGATCAGTCGTGCCAATATTGAAGTCGATATGATTGTGCAGAACATCGGTGCAGATCAAACCACCGATTTTACCTTCACGGTGCACAGAAACGACTATGATAAAGCTCAGCAGGTGCTGGAGCAGGTTGTACAGGAACTTGGCGCCCGTGAGTGTGTCGGAGATAACAGGATTGCGAAAGTATCGATCGTGGGTGTTGGCATGCGTTCCCACGCCGGTGTCGCCAGCAAGATGTTTGATGCTCTGGCAGCCGAAAATATCAACATCCAGATGATCTCAACGTCCGAGATCAAGGTATCAGTAGTGATCGCCGAAAAATATCTGGAGCTGGCAGTGCGAGCGTTGCATTCGGCGTTCGATCTGGATTCATCTGATACAGTCCGTGAGTAACGACAGTATCAGATGACGGCGGCCTGCATCTGTTCTATAGTAACGGCTGCAGGCCCCCGAAGGCCTGAAACGGTCAGCGCCGCCATGATACCTGGATGGTCCAAGGACATATAAGGTGGAAGGGGCTGTGCTCGTTTCAGAAAAACCGGAACTCAGCACCCCAGGACTAAACTAAGGAGAGCCACAATGCTGATTCTAACCCGCCGCGTAGGCGAAACCCTCATGGTTGGTGACGATGTCACTGTTACTGTGCTTGGTGTAAAAGGCAACCAGGTACGTATTGGTGTCAATGCGCCCAAGGATGTCTCCGTTCATCGCGAAGAGATCTATCAGCGTATTCAGCGCGAAAAGTCACAAGAATCTGATCAGGAATAAGTTTTTCCAAATATTCCTTTTCTTTTGAAAATCAGTCTTGTAACATACGCGCCGTTGTTGACGAGGTGAGTTGGCCGAGTGGCTGAAGGCGCGCCCCTGCTAAGGGCGTATACCGCAAGGTATCGAGGGTTCGAATCCCTCACTCACCGCCATTGTGCGCCCGTAGCTCAGCTGGATAGAGTACCTGGCTACGAACCAGGCGGTCAGAGGTTCGAATCCTCTCGGGCGCGCCATTACTCAACAATGCTTTAGAAAAACATGTGTGCGCCCGTAGCTCAGCTGGATAGAGTACCTGGCTACGAACCAGGCGGTCAGAGGTTCGAATCCTCTCGGGCGCGCCATCTTTTCTTCCCCATCGGTATGCGCCCGTAGCTCAGCTGGATAGAGTACCTGGCTACGAACCAGGCGGTCAGAGGTTCGAATCCTCTCGGGCGCGCCATCCGTTTTTTACCCCTTCCCGATCAATCCGGTTACCCGGCCCGAATCACAGATTCCGGAACAGTCATGAAATTCATTGCCAAGCTTTTCCCCGAGATTACGATCAAGAGCCGTCCCGTTCGTCGTCGCTTGATTCAGCGTCTGCAAACCAATCTGCAAATCCTGCTTCAGCGTGTGGATGAGCGCGTCAAGGTCAGCGGTCATTGGGATAAGGTTGAGATCAGCTTCCCGGGACAGGATGCTGCGCTCAGTGAACGTTTGTTTGACGAGATGCAGCGAGTACCGGGTATTCAATCGATCGTGGAGGTGCAGGAGTATCCTCTTGAAGACTTCGATCAGGTCTTCCAGCTGACCCGTGAAGCCTATGCCGAGCGTCTGCGCGGCAAGACCTTCAAGGTGCGTGTGCGGCGCAGTGGCGATCACGACTTTACTTCGGTTGAGCTCGAACGCTATGTCGGTGGCGGGTTGCGTCAGCACACCGAAGCGGCGGGCGTTGATGTACGCAACCCTGAAGTCTGGGTGGACCTGGAAGTGCGTAACCAGACACTGTTTGTGGTTACGGCCATTCATCAGGGGCTTGGGGGCTACCCGCTGGGAACGCAGGAAGATGTGTTGTCACTCATCTCAGGCGGCTTTGATTCGGTGGTGGCGTCCTACATGACCATGCGCCGCGGCAGCAAAACACACTTCCTGTTTTTCAATCTGGGTGGCTATGCACACGAAATCGGCGTCAAGCAGGTAGCGCTGTATCTGTGGAAGCGCTATGGCGCATCGGCACGGGTCAAGTTCATCACGGTTCCGTTCGAGGAAGTGGTGGGAGAGATTCTGCAATCCGTGCATCATTCGCACATGGGCGTTGTCCTGAAGCGTATGATGATGCGTGCAGCCGACCGGGTGGCGGACCGGATGGAGCTTAACGCCATCGTGACCGGTGAAAGCGTGGCACAGGTTTCCAGTCAAACGCTGCCTAATCTGCGCCTCATTGATGAAAGCTGTGAGCACCTGGTGTTGCGCCCCTTGATCACAATGGACAAGCCCGACATCATCGAGATTACCCGCAAGATTGGTGCTTTCGAGTTTGCCAGCGCGATGCCTGAATACTGTGGCGTCATTTCCGACAAGCCAACCACTCATGCCAGGCGGGACCGGGTTGAACGGGAAGAGTCCGGGTTTGATTACGAGACGCTGGATCGAGCGCTGGAACAGGCCGAAATGATCAGCATCGATGAAATAGTGGAAAACCGTGACATCAACGCCGAGATTGAGGCGATGACCCGGGTCGAACCGAATCAAACGCTGGTTGATATCCGTCCTCCGCGCGAGCAGGAGCGCAAGCCGCTCAACATGCCCGGCTGTGATATTCGTATTATTCCTTTCTACAAGTTGGAAAGTGAGTTCCCGAATCTGGAAACAGACCGTGAGTACCTGTTGTATTGCGACAAGGGTGTAATGTCACAGATGCATGCGCAGCACTTGCGCGAACAGGGCCACAACAACGTCAAAGTCTACCGTCCAGCCACTCATTGAGTGGCTTTTTTCTGCATTCTGTCTGTAAATTAGCCAAAAGGCTAATAGGTATTGTTCCCCTAAACATGACATAAAAAGCCTTATGTCGACATTATTGTCGCGCTGAGTGCTCTAAAGGCCTGTTTCTGTAAAAAAATTACAGATTGTCGACAATCTTGCAATGGCCCCGGGGGTCTGAGTTAGAATAGCGCGGGTTGATTGTGCATGCGTACCTGATAGTCTGAGCGTTCAGGTGCATGCCGTCTGAACATCTGTCTGTCGTTCTGGCTCTGCTAACCCGGTGAGCTGGACGCGGCCAAAAGCCGCCGGCAGGCCAAAGGGTTTCGAATTACAACAGGAGCACCCACAGATGGATAATCTGTTCTCGGAGGGCCTCACACTCATGGCCTTCGGCATGGGTTTCGTCTTCGTCTTTCTGACGCTGCTGGTCTTGATTACCAGCACGATGTCCCGGCTGGTAAGCCGTTATCTGCCAGAGCCCGCCCCCAAAACAGTCAAGGCACGTCCTCAGGCTGCTGCCGGGGTTGCGGCTGGCAACAATGATGAGCTGATCGCGGTCCTCACGGCGGCGGTACACAAGTACCGTTCCAAGTGAGTCGGGTCAAAGAACAAGAACTTCTGATAGATAAAGGCTAACTCATGTCCGACGTAAAAAAACCGCTAGGCATTACCGACGTCGTCCTGCGTGATGCGCATCAGTCTCTGTTTGCCACCCGCATGCGACTCGACGACATGCTTCCGATTGCCGAGAAGCTGGACAAGATTGGTTACTGGTCCCTCGAAAGCTGGGGCGGTGCAACCTTCGACTCCTGTATCCGTTATTTGGGTGAAGATCCCTGGACACGCATCCGCGAACTCAAGGCTGCCATGCCCAACACGCGTCAGCAGATGCTGCTGCGCGGTCAAAACCTGCTGGGCTACCGTCACTATGCCGATGACGTGGTTGACAGGTTTGTTGAGCGTGCCGCCACTAATGGCGTTGATGTGTTCCGTATCTTTGATGCGATGAATGACCCTCGCAACCTTGATCGTGCCATCAAGGCAGTCAAAAACTGCGGCAAGCATGCTCAAGGCACCATCTCCTACACGACCAGCCCGGTGCACACCATCGAGATGTGGGTTGATTACGCCAAGACTCTTGAAGATCTGGGTGCTGATTCCATCGCGATCAAGGACATGTCCGGCATCCTGACGCCGTACAACGCCTTTGACCTGATCTCCCGCCTCAAGGCTCAGACCGGCCTTGAAGTGCAGTTCCACGCGCATGCGACAGCCGGCCTGTCTGACATGACCATTCTCAAGGCGGTCGAGGCGGGTGTTGACCGTGTTGATACGGCGATCTCCTCCATGTCCATGACCTATGGTCATACGGCGACCGAGTCTGTAGTGGCAGCTCTTGCCGGTACGGATCGTGATACCGGTCTGGATCTGTTGGCGCTGGAAGAAATTGCGGCCTATTTCCGTGAAGTGCGGAAGAAGTACGCCAAGTTTGAAGGTTCGCTGCGGGGTACCGATTCCCGCATTCTGGTAGCTCAGGTGCCAGGCGGCATGCTGACCAACATGGAAAGCCAGCTCAAGGAGCAGGGCGCAGCGGACAAGTTTGACGAAGTTCTGGCCGAAATCCCGCGTGTGCGTGAAGATCTTGGCTACATCCCGCTGGTGACCCCGACCTCCCAGATCGTGGGGACTCAGGCGGTGATCAACGTGCTCATGGGTGAGCGCTACAAGACCATCTCCAAGGAAGTACAGGGGATTCTGAAAGGTGAATACGGCTCAGCGCCGGCGCCCTACAACGCTGAACTGCAGGCGCGTGTGCTTGATGGCAAGGAAGCAATCACCTGCCGTCCGGCCGATATGCTTGAGTCGGAAATGGACAAGCTGACCACCGAACTGAAGCAGATTGCGACTGACAAGGGGATCAAGCTGGAGCAGGGCGAGCACGAAATTGACGACGTACTCACCTACGCACTGTTCCCGCAGATCGGTCTTAAATTCCTTGAAAACCGCGGCAACCCCGACGCCTTTGAACCTGTACCTACGCTTGAGGACGCACAACCCATGGCAGCCAAGAAAAACAACGGTCCCGAAGTCTACACCATCAATGTAAATGGCCAGAACTACGTGGTTCAGGTGAGTGAAGGTGGTGATATATCCTCCGTATCGTCAGCCCCTGCTGCCGCAGCGGCTCCGGCTGCAGCACCTGCAGCCGGCTCTGGTGAGCCGGTGCCGGCACCGCTGGCGGGCAACATCTGGAAGGTTCAGGTTTCCGCGGGTCAGGCGGTTCAAGAGGGTGATGTGCTGGTGATCCTTGAAGCGATGAAGATGGAAACCGAAGTGCGTGCCGCACGCGCCGGTACCGTTGTGTCGGTTGATGTCAAAGAGGGTGATGCCGTTCAGGTCGGTGACTCCCTGCTGACACTGACCTGAGGGGCAGAGGCATGGAAAACCTACTCGAACTTTGGCAGGCCTCGGGGATATACAATATCTCCGTCGGTCAGCTGACAATGATTGTGGTTGGCCTGGGGCTGCTCTTTCTTGCGATTCGCAAGAATTTTGAGCCGCTCTTGCTGGTTCCGATCGGTTTCGGCGGTATTCTGGCGAATATTCCCGAAGCCGGTATGGCATTCTCTGCGGTTGAAAATGCAATTCATTTTGCCAAACCGCAGGTTCTGAACGAGCTGGCATCCATTCTGGGTGTGGCAGCGAGTGATCCCCATGCGATTACTGAGGCGTATCACTCTTCCAATGCCAGTACCCATGCGGCTGCGAGCCTGGTTGCACTGGATGCGGGCTATAACAACGGCATGCTGTACAACTTCTACACCATTGCAATCGCCTCAGGTGCAGCACCGCTGCTGATCTTCATGGGTGTGGGGGCAATGACCGACTTCGGTCCGCTGCTGGCCAACCCGCGGACGCTGTTCCTGGGTGCCGCTGCGCAGTTTGGTATCTTTGCGACCGTACTGGGTGCTGTAGCACTGAGCGCATTCGGTATCATGGACTTCAGCATTCAGGATGCGGCCGCCATCGGTATCATTGGTGGCGCGGATGGCCCCACGGCAATCTATGTTGCCAGTCTGCTGTCTCCGCATCTGCTGGGTGCGATTGCAGTGGCGGCTTACTCCTATATGGCGCTGGTACCGATGATTCAGCCGCCGATCATGCGTGCACTCACTACCGAGGCCGAGCGCAAGATCAGCATGAGCCAGCTGCGTCATGTATCGAAGACAGAGAAAATTCTGTTTCCGATTCTGCTGCTTGTCCTGGTTGCCTTGCTGCTGCCGGATGCGGCACCGCTGCTGGGGATGTTCTGCTTCGGTAACCTGATGCGTGAGTGCGGTGTGGTGGATCGTCTGAGTGATACCGCCCAGAATGCACTGATTAACATCGTCACCATCTTCCTCGGTCTGTCTGTCGGTTCCAAACTGTCGGCTGACAAATTCCTGGATGTGCAGACGCTGGGTATTCTGGTGCTGGGTATTGTTGCCTTCGGTATCGGTACCGCAGCGGGTGTATTGATGGCCAAGTTGATGAACAAGCTGCAGGGTGGCAACGCCATCAACCCGCTGATCGGTTCAGCAGGTGTTTCGGCAGTACCGATGGCGGCGCGTGTTTCCAACAAGCTTGGCCTCGAAGCCAACCCGCAGAACTTCCTGCTGATGCACGCAATGGGGCCGAACGTGGCCGGTGTTATCGGTTCGGCGGTCGCGGCAGGTGTGATGATCAAGTTTGTCGGTTAAAACCGATAAGTGAGTACAAAAAAGGCTGCCCATCGGCAGCCTTTTTCGTTTGGTGCGAGTGTCGCGTCTGGTGTCAGCCTTCTGAAAATCCGGCCAGTACTTCCAGGTGTGCCTGTACACTGAAGGCCAGCGGCACCGGGTTATATCCACCCTCAAGTACAGACACGATTCGGCCCTGACAGTGGCGGTCGGCAAATGCCTTGATCTTCTGAGTGACCCAACGGTAATCCTCTTCATCCAGATTCAAGTCTGCCATCGGGTCTTCCTTGTGGGCATCAAAGCCTGCCGAAATGAAGATCATGTCGGGCTTGTGCGCCTCCAGTGCCGGCAGCCAGCACTTTTCAATGGCATCATGAAACAGGCTCGGATCGCTGTGAGCCGGTATTGGGCAGTTGATAATGTTGGGTCGATCGATTTCGTGATAGCGCTCCGGGTAGTAGGGGTGCTGGAACGTCGAACAGACCAGCACTTCCGGGCGATCCTTGAAGATGTCGACGGTGCCGTTGCAGTGGTGTACGTCGAAGTCGAGAATGGCCACCCGCTCTATGCCCGGCTGCTGCAGTGCATGGGCGGCGCCGATGGCAACGTTGTTGTAAAGGCAGAAGCCCATCGCCAGATTATATTCGGCGTGGTGGCCGGGTGGGCGGACTGCACAAAAAGCGTTTTCGGCCTTGCCGCTGAGTACGCGGTTGGTTGCGAGGATCACGCCTCCAGCAGCCAGACTTGCCGCTTTCAGGGAGTCCGGACACAGGGCGGTATCGTCATCGGTATAGACCACGCCCGAGTCCGGCACTTTCATTTCCAGTCGCTTCTGATGCAGGCGGTGGTGTGCGAGCAATATCTGCTCTTCGGTTACCTCAACGGCGGTCAGCTGATCGAGTTGATCGAGCAGCCCGGTGCGTTGCAGCACCTTGTTAATGGCAACCAGCCGCACGGGGCTCTCCGGATGTTCCGGTCCCATATTGTGCAGCATGCAGTCCTTGTGGGTGATAAATGCTGTTGTCATGGCCTTAGCATACTCCTCTACTGTCAACATTCTAGAGGAAAAGGTGGTATGAGAGGCTTAGGCCTTGGTCTTAATACCGTCTTTATCATACGGTTAACCCAACTATTGATCGATGTCATGCCACCCCATCATCAGGTTCATTATAGTGTCCCCACAGCATAGAACTGTCTTCTGCACCGAGTGTTCTCACCCAACGCTCGGTGTTTTTTTTATCCCCCTCCTGTTTGCGTGAATACTTCTTGCCTTTGCCCTGGCCCTGTATACTCGTTGCTGATTGCCGGCCCTCGTGTGTCGGTACACAGAGTTCGGCATAGGGTGGACAGGCCAAGGTGGCTTCACGCAAGGTAGATTACTCCGACAAGAATGTTTTGCTGATCGACAGCAGCGGCAACCTGCGCTCTACGATCTACTACATGCTGCGTGAGCTCGGTGTAAAAAACCTGAAGGCGGCCACTGTAAACGAGAAGGTGCTGCAGCTGATCGAGGAGGAGCAGTTCGATATCATCCTGCTCGGCCACAACAGCAGCGATGCAGTGACCGGCATGCAGTTGCTGGAGGAGGCTCGTTTCCGCGGCTATATCCGCCCCACGGCCGGCTGGATCTTCATGACCAGCGATGCGTCCCAGGAAGTGGTGCTGCACGCCATCGACAGCCGACCTGATGACCTGCTCACGCGCCCTTTTTCCATTGATGAACTCAAGAATCGTCTCGATCAGCTGGTGCTGCGCAAGCAGGTACTGAGGCCAGTGGAGCAGTCGGTAGAAGTGGGCGACCTTGAAGGTGCAGTATTGGCCTGCGATGACATTCCCCGTCACGATCCCAACATCGACTATGCACGTCGCATCAAGGCCATCCTGTTGATTCAGTTGGGTCGCGCTGATGAGGCCTATGAGGTACTTGAGCCCATCTTCTGGCAGGACCCGGACAAGGACACGGGTCTGTGCATGGCGCAGGCATTGATCGGGATGCAGCGCCTGAATGAGGCCGGAGATCTGCTTGACAGTCTGATTGAGAATTACCCGTTGCTGATCGCGGCGTATGACCTGCGTGCTCAAGTGCATGAGAAAAGTGGTGACATGGAGCAGGCGCGGGAGACGCTCAAGGTGGCGACCGCCAAGGCTCCTCTGGGTATTCCTCGGCAGATGGAGCTGGGCCGGGTTGCGACCCAGACCCGTGTGCTTGAGCTTGCCGAGGGTGCTTACCGCAAGTCGATTGTGCTGGGTCGGCGCAGCTGCTACCGCTCACCGGAACCCTACCTGCGGCTGGCGAACATCAGACGGCTCGAAATGAAAAGTGCAGATTCGCGTCGCCAGATTGAGCTGCGCAATGATCTGGACGCTATTTTGAACAATGCCGAATACAACTTTTCCAAGGACCCGGCTCTGAAGGTCAGAACAGCGCTGTTGCGAGCTCAGGCCAGCGAAGACATGGGAGAGCAGGATGAGGCCCGGCGCTTGAGTGAAGAAGCCCAGCGCCGCAACGCTGCCCTCAGCCAGCCCTTGCAGCTTGAGCGAGAACGCTTAAGCCTGTCGGGCGACCCGGTGCCGGTATTGGAGCCGGAACCAGAGCACGATTCGGCCAGAGAGGCACCGCGCCAGGTACGTCGCGATCCGGATATGAGCGACAAGGTCAATCGGCTTGGGGTCAAACACTACCTGGCCGGCAAGGGCTCTCAGGCGATTCGCTATTTTGGTCTTGCCATCGAATATGATCCCGGCAATGTGCCGGCCCTGCTTAATCTGGCACAGATGTTCCTTGAAGCCGCGCGAGATCAGGAAGCCAAGCGAGACGAACGCCTCAAGATGGTGGATCGCTACCTGCGTCTGACAGACCGCCTGCCACTTGAGGCGGTGGAAAAACTGCGTCAAAGCCAATTGAAAACCTTCCGTCGCATGCCGTTGTCCGAACTGCCGGAAGGCTCTCTTGGGGTGCTGCTGCGCTAGTCTGTCTGATCGAGTGACATCAGAAATATGCGGGCACTTTGCTGCAGCGCCTGTTGCTGCTCTTCATCCATGTTTCGTAGCTGTCGGTAGGTCAGTCCAAGCCGCGGATTCTGGCTCAGCAATGACGCATGCCGCGCCATAAAATCCCAATACAGATAGTTGAACGGACAGGCATCGGGTCCGGTCCTGCGGCGCACGTCATAGCGACAGTGCTTGCAGTAATTCGACATGCGGTTGATGTAGGCGCCGCTGGCAGCATAGGGCTTGCTGGCCATCTCGCCACCGTCCGCAAACAGTACCATGCCCAGCACGTTCGGCAGCTCAACCCACTCGTATGCATCGGCATAGACTTCCAGATACCAGCGGCTGACCTGCTCCGGGTCGAGCCCGGCCAGCAAGCAAAAATTGCCGATCACCATCAGGCGCTGAATATGGTGTGCATAGGCGTAGTCACGTGTTTGTGAAATGCACTGCTGCAGACAGTTCAATTCGGTGTCGGCACTCCAGAAAAATGCAGGCAATGGGCGGTGGGCATTCAGGTAATTGCGGCTGGCGTATTCGGGCATATGCAGCCAGTACAGGCCACGGACATATTCACGCCAACCCAGAATCTGGCGAATGAAACCCTCCACGGCATTCAAGGGAGCCTGCCCTTTTTGCCATCGCTCCTGCGCTGCCTGAATGACTTCCAGTGGATGGAGCAGCCCCAGGTTGATGCTGGTGCTGAGCAAAGAGTGGTGCAGCCAGGGCTCGTCCTGACGCATGGCATCCTGGTAGTCGCCAAACAGGGGGAGTGAGTTATCCAGGAAATGTGACAGCTGCAGCAGGGCCTGTTCCCGTGTTACGGCATGGTTGAGCGATTCAAGGGACCCGAAATGCTGCCCGAACCGACTTTCAACAAGTCTGATGACATCCAGCGTGATCTTATCAGGAGTGAATCGAGGCTGTGTCGGCATGACCCTATTGGAAGGCAGAGGCTTGCGGTTTTCCCGGTCAAAATTCCATTGCCCGCCAGCAGGTTGGCCCTGTTCCATCAAAATGCCGTATTCCTGGCGTAACTGACGATAGAAGTACTCCATTCGCAGCTGCTTACGACCCTGTGCCCAGTGCCGGAATTTGTCATGGCTGCAGAGAAAACGATCATCTTCGCGAATCTCAACCTGCCACTGCGGGTGTTGTTGCTGCCAATGTCTGAATTGCTGCAGAAGTCGATACTCGGCAGGTTCCGTTAAAACAGCATGCCGGCAGCCTGAACGTGTCAGTACCGATTCGATCTCGGTGAAGAAACTGCCGCTGTTTTCGGGTGAGTCCAGTGTAACGTAGTGAACCTTGAAGCCCAGCTGGCGCAGCTGACGGGCAAAGTGACGCATGGCCGACAGCACCAGTACCAGCTTCTGCTTGTGATGATGCACATAAGTGGCTTCGGTGACCAGCTCACACATCAGGATCAAATCCTGCTCGGGCTGCATGTCCCTGAGGCTGGAGATGTCCGGCGTCAATTGGTCGCCCAGAATCAGGCGCAGGCAGGGGGGAGACGACATGCATACCTCATCGACAATCATTCAGTCGTTAGGGTACGCAGCAGGTACCCGGATGGATTCCGGGTACCTTCGGATTTCAAGCCGATCGTTTTCAGGAAGCTCGGCGCAGTATCGGGCTCAGCAGCAGGAAACAGTAAATGGCTGCCCCGAGTGCAACGGCCAGCAATGCAAGCCAGTCAGTGGTGGTCGCGACATAGCTGAGCTTTGACAGGGTAAGGGTTGGGGCCAACAGGGCCGCTCCGATGCCCGCAGCGGCACACAGCAGGTAAAGAAGGGCAGGCCTTGGTCCGCGCTTTTTCCAGCCTGACAGCTGGGTCAGTACCAGTGGTACCAGCAACAGTACCAGCAGCCACCAGTAAGGCTTTAGCGAGTAAAGAATGATCGTGATTATGCCTTCAAAAGTCATTGTTGCCCCCTACACCTGTCCGTTGAGCATGGCGTAATACGCCGGCTGCAGCATTTTTTCCTTCATTACCCACACCGCCCAGGACTCTTCAGTCGGGCTGATGAAGGAGAAGGACGGCATCAGTTTGCCGCCATAGCCGAACTCGGCCAGCACGGCACGGCCAATCGAGGTAATCAGCGGGCAGGAGGTGTAGCCGTCATACTTCGCCAGCAGGGGCTGTCCTGCCAGATAGGCCAGGATATTTGCCTCTGCTACGGGAGCCTGCTTTTTCACACTGGCAGCCGTCTTGCCGAAGGGGGTGCCAATAACATCTCCAACGCCGAAAATCTCCGGATAGCGGCGGTGTTGCAGACTGTACTGGTCAATCTCAAGCCACTGATTGGCCATGGGCCCTTCCTGCCAGGCCAGCTCACTCTGCCGCACTGCATCCGGTGCGCTCATGGGAGGAACAACATGGATGAAGTCATAGGATTCCCGCTCTGTCTGGCCATCTGCTGACGAGAACAGGGCGGTTTTGCTGCTCGCATCAATACCGACAAGCGTACGCTGATTGTGGAGGCCAACCTGTTGCTCCTGCCAGCGATTCAGCACGAAATCGTTGTATACCGGTACTGAAAACACGCGATTCTGATATGGAGTAAAGAAATCCACCTGGAACTGGTCACGCTTGCCGGACTCTTCCAGTCGTGACAGGGTCGTAAAGGTCATTTTCAAGGGGGCGCCAGCACACTTCAGGGCTGTATCGCAGAGGGTGAAAATGGCGCGCCCTGAACCTTGCTTGATCAGTGATTCGATCTGGGCGCTGGTGGCGCTGGCCGCAGCGGGGCTGGCGTAGACGCTGCCGATACCGTTGTGGCCGATCAGGTCGGTGCTCATGCCTTCAATATCGGTGTAGTTCAGCTGACAGCCAGTGGCGATCACCAGCAGGTCATATTCCAGTGTCTGGCCATCCGTCAGTTTGACCTTGCGCTGGTCCGGCATGAACTCGCTGACATCCGAAGGGATCCAGCTGACACCGGATGGCAGCCATTCAGCCGTACTGCTGGCAACCTTGTCCGCGGGCCAAAGACCTGAGGCAATCATTGTGTAACCGGGCTGGTACAGGTGCTGCTGACGCTCCCCCGCAATGGTGATTCTTGCATCCGAAAGTGAATTGTTGAGACGGTTGGTGATGGCTGTACCCGCCGCTCCAGCGCCGAGAATAACGATACGTGCATTGCTGCCCTGACGGGCAAACGCTGTGCTGAAAGGCAGTGTGGACATGGCGGTCGCGCCCAGGCCCAGTTGCAGAATCCGGCGGCGTCCGGGGCTTTGAGGTGCTGAAGCCTTAAAGGGGTGCATGATAGCGCCTCCGTTATTACTTTTAATAATAAGCATATTACAAATAAATTATACACAACGGAGGGCTTTAATGACCTGCGACATACTGTCGCAGGTCAATTCAGTACGGTGCGGGCAAAAAAAATCCGCTCAGGCAAGCCGGAGCGGACGGAATAACAACAAACAACAGATAAAGAATCGACACCAAGGTGTCAGGATCAGGCAGCAGTCACTGCCTCAATCCGGCGGGCAGCATCTGCCCCAATACGGCAACCGTATACGCCAACTTCACCTTTCCAGCGCATCCAGGTCAGGAAGTCTGCAGCCTGAGCCAGCAGCTTTGACAGTGCGCCAGCTTCAGCCTTGCAGGGCTGGTCAGCGTACCCCATGGCGATCAGCTCCTGGTGGATGCGGCGATCGTCATTCGGAATACCGGTGTACTGATTGAATTTCATAACAACACTCCCCGAACTTTGTGTGTTAGACGTTAGTATTATAATAGCGTCTGTTGCGCTGCACAAGAGGGCGTTATGACAAGTGCATGAATCTTCACTGGACAGGTCTCCGGTTGGCGATAGTATACTGTATATAAATACAGAAATAAGGGGTTGATGGTTATGCCAGCAGTGATTATCGGCCGGGGTGGAGTGTTTCAGCCGCTGTGGATTCCTTTGCAGTTGGAGTCGGTGTGTGCCGGTTTTCCCTCTCCTGCGCAGGACTATGTGGAACAGGTATTGGACTTGAATCAACTGTGCGTCCAGCGTCCGGCCGCCACATTCTTTGTGCGGGTCAGTGGTGACTCCATGCTTGAGGCCGGCATCTGCCCGGGTGATATTCTGGTGGTGGACCGCTCGCTGGAGGCTGTCAGCGGGGATACGGTTGTGGCCAGTCTGGATAACGAGTTCACGGTCAAGGAACTGCAGCTGAAGCCCGTGCCCAGGCTCCTGCCGCGCAACCGCCGTTACCCGGTCATTGATCTGAAAGCGGAGCAGGAGCTGGAGATATTTGGCGTGGTGGTTGGTGTTGTCAGGCAGATGAGGCGCGGATGAGCAAAACCTTTGCACTGGTGGACTGCAACAGCTTCTACGCCTCCTGTGAAAAGCTGTTTCGGCCTGACCTTAAACATTCTCCGGTTGTGGTGTTGTCAAACAATGATGGTTGTGTGGTGGCGCGCTCGCCAGAGGCAAAGGCCCTGGGGATCGGTATGGCGGTCCCCTTCTTTCAGGTGCAGGCACTGGCCGAGCGCCAGGGCGTGGCCGTTTTTTCCTCCAATTATGCTCTGTATGCGGATATTTCGGCGCGCGTGATGAGTGTGCTTGAGGAGATGGCACCTGCGGTAGAGGTCTATTCCATTGATGAGGCCTTTCTTGATCTGAGCGGGGTAGGGCGAGTCTGCAGCCTCGAAACATTCGGTCAACAGGTGCGTGATCGGGTGCAGCGCTGGGTTGGCGTTACGGTAGGGGTCGGAATTGCGCCCAGCAAGACACTGGCGAAACTGGCCAATCATGCGGCCAAGCAGTATCCGGCCACAGGCGGAGTCGTCGATCTGAGCTGCCCCGAGCGCCAACGGCGCCTATTGCGACGGGTACCGGTTGCAGATGTGTGGGACGTTGGGCGGCGCCTGACTCGGCAGCTGCAGGAGCAAGGCGTGCAAACGGCAGCAGACTTGGCAGCCATGCCACCTCGTTTGGCACGCCAGCGCTTTTCGGTAGTGCTGGAACGCACCATCCGAGAGCTGAATGGTGAGTCCTGTCTGTCACTGGAGCAGCAGCCAGCGGTGAAGCAACAGATCATCTGCAGCCGCTCGTTCGGCCAGCGCATCAGTCAATTTGAAGAGATGAAACAGGCGATCTGCACCTATGCTGCCCGTGCCGCCGAAAAACTGCGGCAGGAGGGTCAGTACGCCAAAGTCGTCAGTGTATTCATCCGTACAAGCTCCTTTCGACCGGGAGAGCCCTTTTACAGCAATGCAGCCACGGCCGAGCTGCCAATTCCCGATGACGACAGTCGAGTGATTATCAATCGGGCCGTCCTGCTGCTGCGTCAGATCTGGCGTGATGGGCATCGCTACATGAAAGCGGGCGTTATGCTGGGGGATTTTCATGCCCCCGGCTGCTACCAGCCGGAGCTGTTTGATACCCCGGCGGTCTCACCCGGCAGTCGAGAGCTGATGCAGGTGCTGGACCAAATCAACCGCAGCGGCCGTGGGCAGGTATTTTTTGCCGGGCAGGGTATGCGCACCGGGTGGGCGATGAAACGGGAGCGGCTGTCTCCCTCTTACACCACGCGCTGGGAGGATATACCCTGTGTACGTTAGCCAGCTGAACTGAAGGTGTCATGAGCCATGAGTCAGACCAGACCCTCCCGCGTGATCCGTGCGACCGTTCTGCACTGTTTGGCCAATCCGGCCGAACAAGGCGAAAAGGCGATCGAGCACCTGCAGGACGGCCTGCTCTGGATTGAGCAGGGGCGCATCAAGGCGCTTGGAGAGTATAAAGCGCTGGTGGCACAGTTGCCTGCCGGGCTGGTCATTGAAGATAGGCGGGGCTCCCTGTTGATACCCGGCCTGATCGATACCCACAACCACTATCCACAACTGAGCATCGCGGCCAGCCCGGCCGGAGCGTTGTTTGAGTGGTTAACCAAACGAGCCTTTCCCGCCGAGGCGGCCATTCATGATGCCGTGACGGCAGAGGCGATGGCAGAGCGCTTTATCCGTGAGCTGCTGCGCAACGGTACGACAACCGCAATGGTATTCGCTGGCGTGCAGCCCTGGAGTGCGGATGCCTTTTTTCGAGTGGCGCAGCGATACAACCTGCGCATGATCAGTGGCAAGGTACTGCAGGATCGACTGGTACCGGCTGAACTGCGTGAGCCACTGGCGCAGGCACGTGAACATTGCGATGAACTGATCGCACGCTGGCATGGGGTCGACCGGCTCAGTTACGCACTGACCCCTCGCTTTGCGCCGGCCTGTTCCGAAGCATTGCTGGCCTGGTGTGGCGACCGTCTCGATGGACATCCCGACCTTTACCTGCAAACCCATCTTGCGGAAACGCCCTCTGAGTGTGATCGCGTCCAGCAACTCTTTCCCGAGCGTAAGGGGTATCTGGATGTCTATGACCACTATGGACTGTTGCGCCCGCGCAGTCTGTTTGCACATGCCATCCATCTGAGTGCCGCCGAACAGCACCGCCTGGGTGCCAGTGGGGCCAGCGTGGCACATTGCCCCTCGTCCAACCTGCTGCTGGGCTCTGGACTGATGCCGTTGCAGGCCCTGCGGCAGGCGGGTGTCTCCCTGTCGGTCGGGACCGATGTGGGCGCGGGGCCGAGCTGCTCAATACTGAAAACACTGGCAGATGCGGTACGGGTACAGCAACTGCGAGGCGAGCCGTTGAACCCGCTTTACGCCTTCTACCTGGCAACCCTGGGTGGCGCCAGAGCCCTGCAGCTGGAGTCATGTGCAGGAAACCTGCAGCCGGGTACCGAAGCGGATTTTCTGATGCTGGAGATGTCCGCTGTTCCGGAGCTGGCTGCGCGCAGTGAAGCAGTGAAAAGTATAGAGGAACTGCTGGCGCTGATCATTCTGCTGGGCGACGATCGGCTGGTTGCTGAAATCAACATACTGGGCAATCCGGTGGAGTTGAACGACTGAAGCTTCAACAGCATTACTCTATACTGCCTGCAGATTCGCTACTCAGAGATATCCAAAATGAAACGACGTAATGCAGTGCACGCAGTGGCAATAACCTTCTTGGCCAGCGCCATGGCCATGCCACAGGCCACGGCTGCCTGGGATGACCTGCTCAAGCAGGGTCAGCAATTGCTGGAGGGGCAAAACCGCTCAGAGCAGAGCGGAACGGCAGTGCCGGCGGGCATGGACACGGCGACTCTGGCACGCGGGCTCAAAGAAGCGCTGCGAGTGGGTGGCGAGCGTGCCATCGGCCAGCTTGCCGCAACCGATGGCTACTATGGTCGCCCCGACGTGCGGATACCGTTGCCGGGCATGCTCGAAAGCGGGGCCGGGCTTCTGCGTCGTGCCGGGCTTGAGTCCTACGTGGAAACCTTTGAGCGCAGTATGAACCGCGCCGCTGAGCAGGCGATCAGTGAAGCGACGCCCGTGTTTCTGGATACGCTTGAACAGATGACACTGGAAGATGCCCGCCGCATTTACTCCGGTGGCGACAACGCCGCAACCGAGTATTTCCGTGACAAAACCTCAACCCGGCTACAGCAGCGCATGCAGCCGCTGATCAGCGAGGCCATGTCTGCCAGCGGCGTTAGCCTCGCCTATGAAGCACTGGTGCAACAGGCTGAGTCATATCTGCCACTGCTGCAGGGATACAGCCCAGACCTGAATGAGCATGTTACTTCGCGCGCGCTTGAAGGGCTGTTTCTTCGATTGGGTGAGGAAGAACGCTTGATACGTCAGCAGCCTGCCGCACGGACAACCGAACTGCTGAAGCAGGTGTTTGGGTCTTGAAAAGGTGGTACCAGCGGCCGGACTCGAACCGGCACACCCGTTAAGGCGGGGGATTTTGAATTACATGTGTCTACTCTAAATGCTTGTAAATCAGTTAGTTACGAGCGTTTACGCAATGTCTACAAAATACTCTACAATACATGACTTAACTTTACACACTAAATCAAGCTTCATCAAGCTAGTTCTTGATATGTCAAAAACGGATTTTGATCACATGATCGACGCGCTGCAACAGTCGCAACTCATAAAAGAAGATGATAATCGTTACAAAATAGAGGATGGCCTATGGATATATAGACAGCTCAAAAAATCGAAAAAATGGTATGTGCGTGTTGTCATAAAACAAAATGATAAAAAAACAGAAGAAAAAAAATCATTAGAAACAGAAGATTTTAATGAGGCGTTTAAAAGAGCTATACGAAAAAAAATAGAACTTGAAGCATTAGCAGAAGCAGGTGTAATAGAGGATAAAAATGAGAGTTTATTTTTTTCAAATATAGCAAAAAAAGTAATAGAAGATTTTGATCAAGCAATTGAAAAAGCAAAAGGGGAAAGAATTACTGAAAAAGATTATAAGTCAATTTTAGTTAATCATGTAATTCCGTACTTTAAAAATAAAAGCATTAAAAAAATCGACTTGATTGATATTGAAGAATACTTGATTCAACTAGAAAATAAATCGAAAACAACACTTACGAAGCAAAAAACAGCAATAAAAAAAGTTTTCGATAAAGCCGTTCGTCTGCGACTTATAAAAGATGTTGAAGTACCAATTTTTAAATCAGTAAAAGTTAAGCATGATGATTCAGAGCGTATTACAGAGCCGTTTTCAGAACATGATTTAAACGTTTTTAAAGATAATTATCAGTCATTTATTGATAGCGCAACAAAAGAAAAATCGAAGCACTATCGTCAAGCCTTTCAGTATTATTTTTCTTTCCTGCTTGCTACCGGCGTACGTCCCGGCGAAGAGCCTTTAAATATAAAATACAACGATATCGAAAAACGGAAAGACAAAAAAACAAGTCAAAATTTTTATGTTATTAAAATAACTTCAGGTAAAACACAGACTAAAAATAAAGCGCGGCTTATAGCTGTTGATAAAACTGCAATTAAAGCAATCGAAGCTGTTTCTAAAATACTCATAAATGAAGAAAATCGTAATATTGACGAGTTAATAAAGCAACATCCAGATCGCTATATATTTAAAAGCTATGTTTACGATGCATTTCCAACATATGCGGACATTTTTCGTAAAGAGCAGCTTCTGGGGTTCGTAGCCGATAAGCTGAAATACAAAGATTACGTGCTGTATAGCTGTCGTACAACATATATAAACAACAAAATAGCTGACGGCATACCGCTGAATGATATAGCTGATCACTGCGGAAATTCAGTACAAACCATTGAAAAATATTATAAAAAAGCCACGCTTATGAATAGCATGCCACAGCATATTAAAGCGGATATAGTGGATTATGACTTTGAAAAAGATGTAAAAGAGTCAGCAAATAAAGCAGCAGATTACTTTAAAGATGGACCAAAATTAAGCATTAAAAATACTTATTTTAAATAATTCACGTCAGCAAAAAATGCACACCACTCGCATCAATGTACTCCGGGTCTGTACAGGGGGTGGAGGCATGAGCAGCAACAAGCTATACCACCTCGCAGCAATACAAATAATTTGAATTCATTCAAAAATATTTCGCATAAACCATCCATTTTTAGCTAAAAATGGATGGTTTTACACAAGTCTTTTGTTATCAACCTCCTATCATTAACTATAATATAAAAGAAGGGGGGGGACTCACTCCTCTTTTTAATCCTCTGGATTAAAAAGACCGTTCGCCTACGCTTACGCTCCGGGAATCCCCCCCCTTCTTTTTACCGCTATTTAAATGGAACGAATTGATAACAAGGAGTTGTTATGCACGCAATACTAAACCGTAAAATGCTTAAAAAAATGAATGATACCGGAAAATGGGACGAAGACTTTATTAAGTATGTTGCTGGTAATTTAAACCTTATCATCGCGCACGATGCTTTTATGCTGCCACCGGACAAGCTTAACGCTGCTATTGCTGCGATTTTAAGTAAGCAGGCACTAACAAGCGATGGCGGCGACGATGACGACAATGGTCTAGATTTTGGAATATAATATCATTTATTAAACAAGGAGATAAAAATGAACGAACTTTATATTGTAAATTCCGAAAATGATGAAGTTATAGCATTTGCCGAAGTAAGCGATGACGATATAAACGACTTAAATTTAATAGCAACATGTAGTTTATCTGTTTTCCAGAATAGCGAGTTAATCGAATTAATGGGCACGTATTATGCTTACACAAAAGATCAAATCTTGGAGCTAGGCTGGGACACTGAAACCTCAATATATAGTGCAGAATTAAAAACTGCATCTAAAAACAGCTTTATGCTCAAGCTGATAATATAACCATTTTTTAAATAGGAAGGATTTTATAATGAGTGATTTAATAAAGCGCTATCCTTTTTCAAAAGATAAGGAGATTAAAGTGGAGATCAGCAGAGAGCAGATGGCCGCGATCCTTTACGCGCAGGATTATGGTTTAAAGCGGATGGACCCCGACGCACTGGCGGTTCTGGATAGTGTTATGGATACTTTAACTTATAAGTTACATCCATAAATATTTACATCAATGTTTTTTTGAGGGTGTTATTCACCCTCTGACACGGAGGTCATCGTATGAACTACGAAGCACAACAGGAGGAGCAACGCATTAAGCGAGAGCAGGAGCGCATACGCTCCGAGGCAAAGCGCAATGCAACCCAGCGTGAACGCGATCAGCGCAGCGGCAAAGGCGGCACTAAGGGCAGCGGTAAGGCTGGCCGCATATCTGGTTGTGGCTTTGCCATCATGCGCACACAAAAGCTTAAAACATTCGCGCAAATTACGGGCGCGGGGAAGCACGTACAGCGCTTGCAAAACACGCCCAACGCTAACCCAAAACTAACTGCACAAAACCGCCAGCTGCTCGGCTCCGGCAATCTAAGCGCTGATGTAAAAGCGTACATTGAGCAAAACGTGCAAGGCAATATTCGCAAAAATGCCGTGTTATGTATCGAGCAGCTTTTAACAGCGTCTCCCGAATTTTTTGAAAATGACCCGGACAGCGAAAAGCTTAATGCTTGGGTCGAGGCCCAGAAGCAGTATATCGCGGATCAGTGGGGCGATAACTGCGTATCTGCCGTTCTACATCTGGACGAAAAGACCCCACATATTCATGCACATATAGTACCCGTCGTCGATAACAAGCTTAATCAAAAAAAATTGATCGGGGGATCGAAGTTCAGGATGCGCGAACTTCAGGATGAATACGCCGAAGCAATGAAGCATCTAGGACTTCAGCGGGGCATCGAAAAAACCAAGGCAGCACATACAGATATCAAGAGCTTTTACGGTCAGATTCAGCCCATGCCAGCCCCTGATATCTCGATATCTAATTCTCTAAAAAACCGCTTAAACCCAGCTGCGGCCTTTGCCGATGCCACGGCTGCATTAAGGCAGGAACTGACAACAACTAAAGCACAATTAGCAGCACTTCAGGCAAGCCAAAGCAACAGTAAAAAACGGGCCAAAGTTGTTAATAAAATAAAGGAAAATGCAGATAAAAGCGTCGAACGCGCAAATAGTGAACTGGTAAAAGTAAAGGATGATAATGCTAACCTTCGTTCTATCAATAAACAGCTAATTAATGAGCAGGCAATGCACGCTGAGCAGCTAGCTTTATACCAAAAATACATAGAGCATATAAAGGAATTGGAACGGCAAGAGCAGTTAAAACGAGAGTGTGAACAGCTTAAGCAGCAAGCCCAGAATACCCGCCAATACCAGAAAACCGACCATTCGTCGAGCCGTGGTTTTGGGCGTTAAGTCCGGGGTTTTTAGGCTGATTAAATCAAGTATTCTCATTTATTATTGAATTTTAAAAAAGGTTACATAAAAGCATCCATTTTTGGTCTTAAATGGATGCTTTTTTAAAATGAGTTATTGATGCGCCGGTAACTTTTACTATAATTAATAATGCGCGCAAAGCAACGGAATGTACCGCCGTACGGGCGGCTTAGAAGATTAGCACGGATGCTAAAAAGCGCGTCTACCATCGAATAGATGGATTATATAAGCCGCCGATGGGCGGATAAAAAAATGGGGCGGTAAGCCGCCCCATTAATCTCTAGGTGGAATAAATTATAGCAGACGATAGGAGTAAGTAAACACTTACAGCACGCAATTCCATCATATTTAAAAGTTTTTTTAAAATGCATGGAATTTATTATGTTAGCACCCACTTACCGGCTATCTGCCGCCTCCGCTACGCCAAAAGCTGAAGGTTATGCAAAATATGTACAGCACATTAAGCTAAAACGCCCGCTCTGCTGTCCCTTCAACTTCCCAGATTTTAACCACGCTGCAAACATAAACTTAATTTGCAGCGTAACACCTGATAATATACGTCGAAAAGAGTCCGAAATTAGCCCCCTCTGTCAGGATAGTTGTCGCGTCCTTTGTTAAACTCTCTTATTCACTCAGGGGCGTTTGGAGATCTGTATGCCTCGTTACTCCGATGAGC
>NZ_JBEPPZ010000015.1:0-92458 GCF_040547565.1 Marinobacterium sp. MBR-109 | reverse complement strand
CAGCAGTGAAACGCGTCATCGCCGATGGTAGTGTGGGGCTTCCCCATGTGAGAGTAGGTCATCGCCAGGCACTTAATACCAGAAACCCCGGTCTCATTGAGGCCGGGGTTTTTGCATTGGGGCGGAGCGCAGCAGCAGCGTCACGACAAGACGGATAAACCCCAGGCAAAAGAAAGGGCCCGGCGCTCTCCCTGCGGCGGGCCCTGTCACTGACTTCCCTGTCAGCGGCTGTTGCCCGGTTACTCTATTTTGACAACAACGTGCCGTTGTTCAGTATTGTCTCAATGAATTGCTTCATATCGGCAGATGTCTCCGAATGCTTCAGCCCGAGGGCGAGGTTGGCCTGTAGAAGGCCTGATTTGTTGCCGCAGTCGTATAGCTCACCTGACATGGTAAAAGCGTGCAGGAGATCCCCTGACGCGACCAGTGACTTGATTGCATCAGTCAACTGTATCTCGCCACCGGCACCAGCTTGGGTTGTGCGCAACAGCTGCATGATCTTGCCCGGCAGAATATAGCGACCGACTATGGCAAGATTGGAAGGCGCTTCTGATCGCCCGGGCTTTTCAACCAGATTGTGCAGCTTCGAACTTGTGCCGACTGCAGGTGGCATACCACCGCAGTCAACGATACCGTAGCGTTCCACCTGGTCCTCGGGCACGGATTCGACCATGATCTGACCACACTGATGCTCATGATAATGCGCTACCATTTGCTTCAGATCGCTGAATTGGCTGTCAGAGTCGATCAGCATATCCGGCAACATAACGGCAAAATCTTCCTCGTCCCGAATCAGCTCCGCCGCACAGAGAACAGCATGACCCAACCCAAGGGCCTGATCCTGGCGTACTGAGATGAGCTGTGCACCGGCAGGCAGCGTATTGCGCACGGCATGCAGCAGTTCGTCTTTGCCCTTCGTAGCCAAAACCTCATCCAGTTCCGCATTACGATCGAAGTGATCCTCTATGGATGCCTTGCCGCTGCGCGTGACCAGAATGATCTGAGTGAAACCTGCAGCAACCGCTTCTTCAACCACATATTGTATGACGGGTTTATCGACAACAGGCAGCATCTCTTTTGGAATCGCTTTGCTGGCTGGCAAAACTCGAGTCCCAAGCCCGGCGACAGGAATAATGACTTTATTCAGCATCTTCGGATTCCTTCTCTCTTCGTGACTGCTCTTCCTGCCACTGTCGTAACGCTTCATAGTAGGTGTCCCACACGCAGGGCTCGCAGCCATTTTCGCAGCACTCTCCATCTGCAGGTGGTGTCGGTTTATCGCTCATCATCGACTCCGTTAAAATGACCCCCATTCTAACCGGTCCTGCCGCTGTGCTCCATGAACGGCTTCCTTGATCATGGCGGCAAGTTTTTTAACCCCGGGCCTTGCGAGCTCGCCATCAGTCAGAATCAGGTAAAGGTCAGCGTATCGTTCGGCACCGGTTTCAAGCTGCAGAGGCTTAAGCAGGCCGGCTTCAATCGCATCGGCTGCATGAGTCATTGGATACCATGCGTATCCGATGCCCTTGGATGCTGCCTTTATTGACGTGGCAACATCACTCAGTGTCCAGCGCTGGTCGGCTCCTAGCCAGCCAGCGTCATCATTACGGCTGCCGGAGTCACGCACCACCAGTTGTCGGTACTGGCGTAAATCGTCCAGGCTCAGGGGTCGGTTCAGTTGATGCAGGGCGTGTTCAGGGTGTGCGCATGCGAGAAAGCGGATCTGTAGCAAACGTTCACCCAGAAAACCAGGTGGTAGCCGGCCGCTGATTGCCATGTCCACATCCCGCTTGAGCACCGCTTCATCACTGCCGCTGAGCACGGTTTCAAGCAGAGTAATCCGTGTCTGTGGGTGGGTGGATGCGTAATTTGCGAGGGTGTCGAGCATCAATTCCTTCGGGAAAATGGTATCCATTGCGATATGAATTTGTGCTTCGTAGCCCATCCCGAACTGTTCTGCCAGTTGTTCTGCCTGCGCGGCCTGTTCAAGCAGACGCCGTGCATGATGACATAAGGCTTCGCCTGCCTCGGTAAGGACCGCACGGCGCCCCTCAAGGCGAAACACACGTACATTCAGGCCTGACTCCAGCTTTTGTACCGAATAGCTGATAGCGGACTGGCTTTTGCCAAGGCGTTCGGCAGCCTTCGCGTACCCGCCCGCATCCACTACCGCAAGCATTGCCTGCCACTGCTCCAGTGATATCTGCATAAACCCTCGAACGATCTATTTTATTGTTCAAAACAAGCATGATTTTACTGTTTTATATAGACCATGTTGATACGAAAATGTTGCTTTAATTGATGATCAAGGCTGGAGATTAACAATGGCAACCCTTCTTCATATTCGCAGCAGTATTTTTGGTGACACTGGTCAGTCGACCGCGCTGGCCAATGATTTCATTGCTCAGTGGCAGTTGCGCCATGATAAGGCGGAAATTATTACGCGTGACCTGATTTCAGATCCTTTGCCACAGTTGGATGCAGAGGTTGTATCGGCCTTGATGAGCTCAGCTGACAACCGTACTGCTAAGCAGCAGTCTATCGTGGATTTGGCGGATCGACTGCTGGCCGAAATGCGTTCGGCTGATCAGATCCTGATCGGTGTCCCAATGTATAACTTTGGTATTCCGGTGCAGATGAAGGCCTGGTTTGACCTGCTTGCTCGAAGTGGCGTGACATTCCAGTATACGGATCAGGGTCCTGTTGGCTTGCTTGAAGACAAGCCAGTGGTATTGATTGCAACGCGGGGTGGTCAGTATCGGGATGGAGGACAGGACTTTCAGATTCCATTTGTGAAACAGTTTCTGGGCTTTGTTGGCCTCAAGGATGTGCAAACCGTTTACGCAGAAGGTCTGAATATGGGAGACGTCATTCAGTCTGAGTCTCTTAGTGCTGCGCGCGCCGAGCTGCAGTCATGAGATGTTCTTATACCAAAACATAACTTTGCTGTTGCAGCGGCTTGTGGCAAGCTCATGAAAAATAACTACAAAAAAGCAGGACGCGACCTGTGTTTTTCTCACGCTTGCACCACAAACTGCTGTTGCTCTGGTTGCTCTCCCTCGCTGGGGCGCTGCTGTTTGTTGGCCTGATATTCACACTGCTGCTTGGGCATACGCGAGAGCAGCAATCACTCCATGAGCTGGAGCAGGCACGCCATTTCCTGACTGGGCGCTGGGACGCCACCCGGCAGGTTGTGCATGAGCAGCTTGAACAATTGGCTGGCCAGCCCGGGCTTGTTTTATCTGAATTACCGGATCAAAACGTGGGGCATGCAGCTGAAGCCGAACTGGAGTTGCTGGCACAGAGACTACTGCGCCGGCTCGAGGTTCGTGGTTTGGACTACCTCGCCATCCATGATGAACGGGGGCAATTGCAGGTCATGGCCTGCCGGTGTCAGGGAGGTGACCGCCTTTACGCCTATAATACCCGCCCTTTGGGGCGTATCGGGTTCCGTATACGGCCGTCAGATGATGAGCCTTCCTACCAGAGTCACTTTCTTCCATATGACCTGCAGCGACTGTCACCCTCCAATCAACCCGAGCCCATCATTACGCGGACACGGGACCAATTATATTTACTCGGCTGGCATAGAATGCCGGATGGTGCTCGGTTACAGGGCGGGGTTAAACTCAGTGGCGATGCAGTAGGCCGTTTGGCACACCGGCTTGAATATCCACTGCTGTTGCAGGCTGAAGAACTCAGTGTCGGACAGGGGTTCGAGTCGCGACTTTCATTGCAACGTCTGCAGCAGCTTGAACAGAGTCAGCAAGGCTGGGTCGGCACCGATGATGAGTATTACGGTGTTATCACGTTTGCGGAGTCGGGCATTGAGGCGCGTCTGATCTTTGCGGTGCCGGTTCAAAGCCTGGGTCATGAGCTTGAGACGCTTGGGCAGTCGATGCTGTTGCTTTTGCTGCTGGCGTTGGTCGGATTTACGCCGTTGGGAGGCTGGTTCATCAGTCGGGTGATTACGCGTCCGCTTGGCAAGCTGTCGCTTGCGGTACAGAACCTGAAGGAAGGCCACTATCAGCGTATTGAGGGGTTTGATCAAAAAAGTGACCTGGGTCGCCTGGCATCGTCATTCAATACGATGGTGACGGCGCTGAATGAACGTGAGGAGGCACTCAGGGACAGCAGTCGCGAACTGCGCCAGCTGTCGGCAGCACTGGAGCAAAGCCCGGCCTGTATTATTATCACGGATCTTCAAGGCTTTATTCAGTATGTGAATCCGGGGTTTTGCAGGGTTACCGGTTATACCTTTGCTGAAGTGAAGGGAAAGCCAGTCAGCCTGCTTAAGTCCTCTTCAACCCATGCAGACACCTTTGGTCAGCTTTGGGGCTCACTGAGCGGCAAGGGGGAGTGGCATGGTGAGCTGCTCAACCAGCGCAAGAATGGTGAGCAGTTCTGGGTGGCGGCTACCATTTCCGTCCTGCGTGACGAGCAGGGCGAGCCGGACCGTTACCTGGCCATTCAGGAAGACATTTCGCTGCGCAAAAGTTATGAAGAGCAACTCTTTCGCCGCAGCAACTATGATGCGCTGACGGACCTTCCAAATAGAGAACTGATTCAGGATCGTTTGCAGCAGGCACTTGAAATGGCCGAAGCACAGCACCACCAGGTTGCAGTGCTGTTCATCAACCTGTTGCAGTTCCGTCGAGTGAATGAAGTTCAGGGTCACCAGGCGGGAGATGAACTGCTGCGTCAGGCCGCTCGGCGCCTGCAGCAAGCGCTTTCGCCTCTGGAAAGCCTCGGTCGGATTGGCAGTGATGAGTTTGTGGTAGTCGTGCCAGAGGTGACGCGATTGCAGGCGATCGAAAATCTCAGTCGTTGTCTTCTGAAGCAGTTTGATGCCCCTTTCCAGCTCAATGAGGCTGAAGTCCGTGTTCCGGCCTGTATTGGTATTGCCCTGTATCCTGATGATGGATCACATGCGGATATGCTGCTGCGCCATGCCGATGCGGCAATGCAGCAGGTGCGTATGCGCAAGGAGTCAGGTTACTGCTTCTTCCTGGAAGAAATGAATGAGCATGCTCGGCGCTCACTGGAGATGGAGCAGGCGCTGCATGATGCACTGGAGCGAAACGAATTTGTACTCTGGTATCAGCCACTGCTTGATCTGAAAACCCGCCGCATTACAGGTGTTGAGGCACTTGTGCGCTGGCATCGTCCGGGTTACGGGCTGGTTCCACCGGACGAATTTATTCCAAGGGCTGAAGAAAGCGGTCAGATTTTGCCACTCGGACACTGGGTACTGGCCGAGGCCATTCGTCAGGCAGCCAGTTGGCAAAGACAGATGGGGCTGAAGCTGAATATCGCAGTGAATATTTCTCCCCGACAGATTCAGCAGCCCGATTTTGTGCAGCAGGTTAAACAGCTGTTGATTATTCATGAGCTGACGCCAGGCAGCCTGGAGCTTGAAATTACCGAGTCTATTTTTCTCGATATTGAAGCAGAAAGCCGTACTATTGAGACATTAAAACAATTGAGAAGTCTTGGTGTACGCCTGTCGATTGATGACTTTGGTACGGGGTTCTCGGCTCTGGGTTACCTGAAGCGTTTTCCTGTAGATATTCTCAAGATTGATCGCCAATTCGTGCGAGATATTCATATGGATCAAGACGCTGCAACGCTGTGTCAGGCGATTATCTGGATGGCCAGGGGACTGCACATGGAAGTGATTGCCGAGGGGGTTGAACTGGAAGAGCAACTCGACATTCTGGCTGAATCGGGAGCCGATGTAGTGCAGGGGTATTACATCGCGAAACCGCAGCCGGCTGAATGTCTGCCTCAGATCTTTGAACGATATGAAGACAGAAAGGCAATTTGACGTAATTTGAACTAGAAATTGGAGCGGGAAACGAGACTCGAACTCGCGACCCCGACCTTGGCAAGGTCGTGCTCTACCAACTGAGCTATTCCCGCATTTGGATGGCATCCCGTAGGGGGTTCGAACCCCTGTTACCGCCGTGAAAGGGCGGTGTCCTGGACCACTAGACGAACGGGACGCGGTACAATCAGACTGTGCCTGACAGCGGTGCGAATATTAATAACAGAGATTTTTCCGGTCAAGCGTTTTCTTTCGTTTTTTGTTATAGAATCAAAGTCTTCTGTTTAACTCGGATGGACATGTGCCGATGAGCCCGACTGAAACCGGCCTAATCATCGTGGCTGTAGTGGTGGTGATGGCGATGATAGCCTTCAGTATTCAGACGGTCGAAAATCAACGTCGTGAACGTCGCATGCGCCTGCTTATGCTGAAAGACCAGATTCGCCGGGCTGATCATCTGCTGCACACTTTGCCTGAGCATTACATCACCCGTGAGATTCGCGATGTGCTGGTCAGATATCTGCAGAATCGCTGGAAGCAGGTGATGGAGCTGGAAAACACACCTGAAAATCGACAGAAACTGTCTGAGATGGAAGCCTTCGCCGCTCAACCTTTACCTGTGGTTGAACATCCACCCGGTTCCATGACGTTGCACACTGATCGTAATCATGCTCAACGCACTGCGGCTCTGTTGCGGGAGCTGTTCCAGTTTTTGACAGAGCTGCAGAACGGCGGGCTTCTGCCTCCGGCCATAACGCGGGATGTTATTTACCAGGTGAAGGAAGCCTATACTCGTACACGCATTGATGTTGAGATCATGGAAGCGCTTGAAGTCGAGCAGCAAAGAGGACCGGCCCCAGCCTTGCCGCGCTATCGTACGGCAGCAGGCAAGTTGCAACGGCTCAATCAGACCCAGCAATTGGATCGCCAGATCTATGAGCTAAGTGCGCATATGGATAAACTCCAGGCGCTTGTTGAGCGTGAACGTCTGCTGCGCGAAGCGGAAGAGGAGCGTAAGCGGGCCGAAGAGGCAGCAAAAGAAGACAAGTTCAAGCCTAAATCGATTACAGACTATCGGCGTTAAGTATTCACGAAGCTGTCATAAATCTCTACAATCGCGTGCTTAAGAAATTGCTTATATAAAAGGCGCTTGCCAGCAAGGATGTGCCGTTTACAATGCCGAGGGAATCTGTGCCCCCACAAACGACCAGCCTTAACACCTCCGTTGATGAGCAGTTGCGCATCATGCAGGCGAGTCTTGAACATCTTTCTGATCTTGTGGTGGTGACGGATGCGGACCTGACGCCCCCAGGTCCGCGTATTGTCTATGTCAATCAGGCCGTTATTGAGCGTACGGGCTATGACCGTGAACGGTTGATAGGCGCCAGCCCGCGTCTGTTTCAGGGAAAAGATACCTGTAGAGAAGCGTTGAATCGAATCGGCAATGCCTTGCGCCGCGGTGAAAGGGTGCGCGAAGAGTTGCTGAATTATACCAGCAGTGGTGATGCGTATTGGATCGGCATCAGCATAGTGCCTCTTTTTGATGACAGCGGGCAGCTCACTCACTTTGTCAGTACCCAAAGTGATATTACCTCACGCAAGCGCATTGAATCCGATCTGCTGCTGTTTCGCCAGGCGATCGACCAAAGTCCTTCCAGCGTCATTATTACTGACAACAGTGGGCATATTACCTACGTTAATAATGGCTTTGAAATCAACTCCGGCTACAGTCGTGACGATGTTTTGGGGCGAACCCCCGGCTTTCGGGCCTGGGAACCTAAAAGTGAGGTTGAAAAGAGGGCTTTCTGGGACCGTCTGGATAGTGGTTTGCCCTGGCGAGGTGAGTTCGTTAATCGGCATAAACAGGGACATCGCGTGGTCAAGCGCGCCGTAGTTTCACCGGTGCGTAATATGGAAGGAAACATCAGCCATTTCCTGTCGGTCGAGCAGGATATTACGGCGGAAAAGGAGGCCCTGTCTCAACTGGAGTATTTGGCCTACCACGACCCCGTGACTCAGATGCCCAACCGTCGCCTGCTGCAGCAGAGGGTCGAAGCATTGCTCCATGCACCACTCATTGCCCCGTCAGCTGCACTGTTGCTGATAGATCTGGATGATTTCAAACGGATCAACGATGCGCATGGTCATGGATTTGGCGATCGAGTGCTGCAGAAAATCGGCTCTCGTCTGCAAAAACAGCTGTTAAGTGAGAGCGAATTGGTCGCTCGCCTTGGGGGTGATGAGTTTGGCGTGCTTTTGTGCGGCCGAACAACAGATGCCGAGTCTGACCTGATCTGGAGACTGGAGGCCTTGAGCCAACAGTTGGCCAGACCACTCAACATTGATGGTGAAACACTACTGCTTGCCGGCAGCATTGGTGTTGCCAGAATTCCGCAACATGGTCGCAGCTTTGTAACCCTGCAACGCAATGCCGATCTTGCTCTGTACAAGGCCAAGGCAGATGGTAAGGGAGGCTACGCCACGTTCACGGCGGAGCTGAACGTGGCGGCTCAACGCAGGGTAAGGCTTGAAGAATCACTTCGCCTCACGATTCTGCGGGATGAACTCAGCCTTGCTGTACAGTCACAGTTCGGGCCCGCTGGCGATATTCGGGGGGCCGAGGTTCTGGTGCGCTGGTTGCGCGGTCCGGAAGGCGTTCCGGTGTCGCCTGCTGAGTTTATTCCGGTGGCAGAAGCTTCCGGTCTCATCAAGCCTCTGACATTGACGGTGTTCAGGCAGGCGCTTGAGATTGCGGCGCAACTCAAGGCTGCCGGCTTGCGAATTCCGCTGTCAATCAATCTCAGTTCGGATCTGTTCCGTGATAGTGCGCTGATCGATGCACTGGTCGATCTGGTGGCTGATAGTGTTGTAACACCTGACGCGTTGATGCTTGAAATTACCGAAAGCCTGTTTATCGATACTCATCCGGACTTGTTGCGGAACATGGCGCGGCTGGCGGAGCTGGGGTTTGCCTTTTCATTGGACGACTTCGGTACAGGGTACTCCAATCTGGCCTATCTGAAACGTTTGCACTTGAGTGAGCTCAAGATCGATAAGAGTTTTGTGGATGGTTTACCGCAGGATGAAGATAACCGGGCCATTGTGCTTTCGATTATCTCGATCGCTCGCCAGTTAAGACTTAGAGTTGTAGCAGAAGGTGTTGAAACGTCTGCTCAGGCTGACTTTCTTGTCGCCCATGGCTGTGAGCTGTTGCAGGGCTATTTGCTTCACAAGCCATCGCCTGCCGAGGAGTGGCTGGGGCAGCTAATGGACGGTATAGAAAAAAACTGTCGAAAGGGGGTTGACCACTAAAAGGCCCATACGTAATATATGCGCCTCCTCGATGAGGAAAGCGAAAGCGCTCAAGACTGTGTCCCGTTCGTCTAGTGGTCCAGGACACCGCCCTTTCACGGCGGTAACAGGGGTTCGAACCCCCTACGGGATGCCACTCACTCGTGAGTGATAGTTTTGAGAGTAAAGCGGGAATAGCTCAGTTGGTAGAGCACGACCTTGCCAAGGTCGGGGTCGCGAGTTCGAGTCTCGTTTCCCGCTCCAAACGTTTTTGCAGGCTGCGTCCCATTCGTCTAGTGGCCTAGGACACCGCCCTTTCACGGCGGTAACAGGGGTTCGAACCCCCTATGGGACGCCACTCTCTGACAGAGATGCTATAGTAAAATCTCTGAAAGAAACATGCGGGAATAGCTCAGTTGGTAGAGCACGACCTTGCCAAGGTCGGGGTCGCGAGTTCGAGTCTCGTTTCCCGCTCCAAATTCAGTACAGATTGTCAGCACACAGTGTTTAATACGATAACCATCCGGCGAAAGCTGCATGGTTTTTTTCGTTTCATGGTCTGTACATTGGTTCCGTAAAGCAAAACCTCAGGCCGGGCATGCCTCGCGCAGAGGGGATGGCCCGGCATAGGTACAAGAGTGTCTTCAGTGTCGGGTGTCCGATGCATCCCCAAGAATGCTCTGTCGCAGTGACAGGTAATCTACAGGGGTGTTGCTGGCCTCAAGCTCAGCCTGTGTTTCATCAAGCTGCTGGAACTGCTCGATCTCCTCGTCGCTCATAAAGTGCAGACACTCGCCGCCAAACAGCCAGAAGAGGTCACGTGCCAATAGTGGTACGAATTGTGGGTAGCCACGTACCAGTCGGACCAGCAGGGTTTGGCCATCTTCGTATGCTTCTGGGCGATGATGTTCGAAATCATCCACCACTGCGGCAAACTGGTCCAGAAACTCAAGCTCCTCGCTGGCCTCGGCGTCCTTGAAGGTTGGCTGCTGAATCAAGTTGTTATAGGCGATCTTGAGCAGGTTCAGATGAAAGCTGTGGCGATCGGTCACGGGGTACTCCGGTTGTTGCAGTCACGGGAGCGGGCATCGGATGTCCGCGCAAACGGGTACAATGGGGGGCGGCGGTTGAAATTTCAATCCCCGGCCGCATCTACCCACATCTACACTCCATTCAAAGGCAAGGCATGACAACGGCGCTTTCGATACAGGATTTAAGAAAGGTATACGGTAACGGCTTCGAGGCTCTCAAAGGGATCTCTCTGGACGTGCAGCAGGGAGATTTCTTTGCCCTGTTGGGCCCAAATGGTGCCGGCAAATCAACAACGCTGGGGATCGTTTCCTCGCTGGTCAACAAAACGGCCGGCAAGGTCAGTGTGTTTGGTTACGATATTGATACCCAGCTGGCGCAGGCCAAGCAGTGCCTTGGGGTTGTACCGCAGGAGTTCAACTTCAACCCGTTTGAAAAAGTAGTGGATATCGTTGTCACTCAGGCTGGGTATTACGGTATTCCGCGCAGGCAGGCGTTGCAGCGTGCTGAAATTTACCTGGGCAAACTTGGGCTTTGGGAAAAGCGCGATGAGCGTGCTCGCATGCTGTCCGGTGGAATGAAGCGCCGCCTGATGATTGCCCGTGCGTTGGTGCATGAACCCAAGTTGTTGATTCTGGACGAGCCGACTGCAGGGGTCGATATCGAGCTGCGCCGTTCCATGTGGGACTTCCTGAGTGAAATAAACGCTGCAGGGACAACCATTATCCTCACCACACACTATCTGGAAGAAGCTGAAAGCCTGTGTCGCAATATCGCCATCATCGATCATGGCAGCATTATCCAGAACACCAGTATGAAAGCACTGCTGCAGAAGCTGGATACGGAAACCTTCATTCTGGATCTGCGCCAGGATTTTACCGAGCTGCCCAAACTTGATGGGTACGTGATCCGGCCGCGTGATGCACATACCCTTGAGGTCGATGTGCCAAAAGCGGCAGGGCTCAATGCGCTGTTCAGCCACTTGGCCGAGCAGGGGCTGGAGGTGAGCAGCATGCGCAACAAGGCCAACCGGCTGGAAGAACTGTTTGTGTCGCTGGTCGACAAGAATTTGAAACAGGAGTCAAAATGAATTCCCGGCTGCTATGGACCGCGTTCGTCACTATCGTCGTCAAGGAAATCCGTCGCTTTACCCGTATCTGGGTTCAGACCCTGCTGCCGCCAGCGATCACCATGACGCTCTATTTCATTATTTTCGGTAACCTGATCGGCTCTCGCATTGGTGACATGGGTGGCTTCGATTACATGGAATATATCGTTCCGGGCCTGATCATGATGTCAGTTATCACCAACTCCTACGGTAACGTGGTGTCCTCTTTCTTCGGCACCAAGTTTCAGCGCAATATCGAGGAACTGCTGGTCTCGCCGGTGCCCAATTGGATTATCCTAGCCGGCTATGTGATTGGCGGCGCCACACGAGGGTTGATGGTAGGCTTTATCGTGACCCTGCTGTCACTGTTTTTCACAAAGTTGCAGATCAACCACCTCTTCATCACTATTACTGTGGTATTGCTGACCGCGATTCTGTTTTCGTTAGGTGGTTTCATCAATGCCGTGTACGCCAAAACCTTTGATGATATCGCGATCGTACCTACCTTCATCCTGACCCCGCTGACCTATCTGGGTGGCGTGTTCTACAGCATCCAGCTGTTGCCGGGATTCTGGCAGGGGGTGTCACAGCTGAACCCGATTCTGTATATGGTGAACAGCTTCCGTTATGGCATTTTGGGCGTCAGTGACATCGATATCGGTTTTGCCTTCGCCATGATTATTGGGTTTATTGTCGTGTTGGGAGGCGTTGCCATTCATTTGCTGAATACTGGCAAGGGGATTCGAGAATGAGCGAACATGATCAGGTAAAGGCATCCCCGCTGGGGCAGGACACGGTCTACGTCAATGAGTACGACGCCTCGTTGCTGTACCCGATTCGGCGTGACCTGAACTGGGAGGTCAAGGGCGTAAAACGCAGTAGCCTGCCGTTTCGCGGACTGGATATATGGAATGCCTATGAGGTTTCTTGGCTGGACGCCGGCGGCAAGCCGGTGGTACGGCTGGCTGAATTTCGTATACCGGCCAGCTCACCCTGCATCATTGAATCCAAGTCGTTCAAACTGTACCTGAACTCTTTCAACCTGAGTCGCTTTGCACAGGAAAGCGAGGTGCGCGAGCGGATGCAGGCGGATCTGTCGGCGGCTGCAGGTGCGCCGGTGCAGGTCAAATTGATCCCGCTGACTCAGGCTGTTGAAGTGAGCCAGCTCAAGGGGCGATGCCTGGATGATCTGCCACTTCAGGTCGAGCACTACTCGCCGGCCCCTGAGTTGCTGAACGCCTCAGGTCCTGTTACCGAGGAAACTCTGGTCAGTCACTTGCTCAAGTCCAACTGCCCCGTCACCGGGCAGCCTGATTGGGCCAGTGTGCAGATCCGCTACAAGGGGGCTCAGATCGATCACAAAGGGCTGCTGGCCTATCTGATCTCCTATCGTGAACACGGCGACTTTCACGAGCAGTGTGTCGAAAATATCTTCATGGATATCTGGCAGCGCTGCCGACCGCAGAAGCTCAGTGTCTATGCGCGCTATGTCCGTCGCGGTGGTCTGGATATCAACCCCTACCGCTCCAGTATCAACGACGAGCCGCAGAACCTGCGCCTGTCACGCCAGTAAAAGGATAGTCTCATGGATGCACTCGACGCCCTGATCAACCGTACCTCATGCCCCCGCCTGGAAGGCCCGGCTCCAACGCCGGAACAGCTTGACCTGATGTTGCGTGCAGCTCTGAGAGCGCCGGATCATGGATCGCTGCGCCCTTGGCGCTTTATTATTACGGAAGGCGAAGGTCTGGTACGCATGGGTGAGCTGTTTGCCCGTGCCGCTTTGAAGGCTGATCCGGCGTTGCCGCAGGCAAGGTATGACAAATGCCTGCAAATGCCGCTGCGGGCGCCAATGATCATCACGGTAGTTGCTGTCACTCGAGAGCATCCCAAAGTCCCGCTGGACGAACAGTTAATCTCGGCAGGATGTGCGGCTCATGCCATCACCCAAGCGGCTTTCGCGCAGGGCCTTGGGGCGATGTGGCGCACCGGTGAAATGACCCATAACTCGCATGTGCGGTCAGGGCTGGAGCTGGCCGAACATGAGCAGGTAGTTGGCTTTATCTATCTGGGCCAGCGCTGTCGCGAGCGCGAGGCTCCGATGCTGGATCTTGGCGAGTTCGTGACTCGCTGGGAGGGCTGATGAAGACCGATACGGTTGAATTCCTTGGTTGGCTCAAGACCCAGATTCCACTGCTGGAACACCTGGGTATTTCACAGCTGACATGGGATGGTCAAACGCTGAAGATCCCCACGCCGCTGGCACCCAATGTAAACGACAAGGGAACCGGTTTTGGCGGTTCTCAGGCGGCGATCGCCACTGTAGCGGGGTGGTGCCTGACGACCCTGTGTCTCAAGGAGCGCGGGCTGGAGTGTGACGTGGTGATCGCTGACAGCCATCTCCAATACCTCAAGCCGGTTACGGCGGATTTTGTGACACAAGTTGAGCTGATCGACACCGCCGCTTCTGATGCCTTGGTCGAGCGTGTAGTGGAGCGGGGCAAGGGTAAGCTGGCGTTGGTGGTAGAGGTCATCTGCAATGGTCAGGTCTGCATGCGTCTGGAAGGACTCTATGTCGCGATAAGGCGCTAAGGCCTGTTCCTGTTTTAGACGGTGGCCTACTTGCCCTGCCGGGTCGCCGTGATAGTGCGACTGAGCAGAATGACCGGCACAATTCCAACCAGCACAATCAGCATCGCAGACAGTGCACTGGTTTCCAGCATTTCATCTGACGCATACTGGTACACATAGGTTGCCAGCGTATCGTAATTGAACGGTCGCAGAATCAGAGTGGCCGGCAATTCCTTCATGGAGTCGACAAAAACTACCAGAACGGCCGTTAACAATCCGCCTCGGATCAGTGGCAGGTGGACGCGCCGGAGGGTTTGCAGTGGGTTAAGGCCTAGAGAGCGTGATGCCATGTCCATGCTGGGTGTAACTTTGGCCAGTGATGACTCCACGCTGCCGGTTGATACCGCCAGAAAGCGCACGGAATAGGCAAATACGATGGCGAAGGGTGTACCGCTCAGTAGCAGGCCCGTACCAAAGCCGAAGTGACGTTGCATGAACGCGTCGACGCTGTTGTCGAAAGCCGCCAGAGGAATAATGACACCGATCGCAAGAACTGCACCTGGCAAGGCATAGCCCAGGCTGCTGAAGCGAGCGGCCACTGTAAGCGAGCGTTGCTGCGGATAAAGTCGCTTACTGTAGGCCAGTACAACTGCTATCACGACTGTCAGTGCAGCAGCCAGAGCGGAAAGGGTAAAGCTGTGCACTGCATTGGCAATAAAGCCGGGCTCGGCGAACTGGTCCAGCCGCCGCAGTGCATAGCTTCCGAGCACGATAAAAGGAATTGCAAAACCGAGCACGACCGGCAGGGCGCAAGCCAGTGTCGCCATCAGTTGTCGTGCGGGGCTGAGGCGGAAGCGTTCAATTGAACGGAACCGGTCGGAGCCGCTGAACTGACGCTGACGGGCGCGTGCAATGCGCTCAAGTGAAATCAGCAGTACTACAAACAGCATCATCAGGCTGGCAATCTGGGCGGCGGCTCCGAGGTTGCCCATGTTCAGCCAGGCATCATAGATACCGGCAGACAGACTTTTGACCGCGAAATAATCAACCGTGCCAAAGTCGTTCAGGGTTTCCATGGATACCAGTGCAAGGCCCACAGCGATGGAGGGCCGAGCAATGGGCAGCGAGATGCGCAGAAAGCTCTGCAGCGGAGTGCAGCCAAAGATGCGGCTGGCATCCCGAATGCTCATCGACTGTTCAAGGAAGCTGGCGCGAGCCAGCAGATACACATAGGGGTAGAGGACCAGCGTCAGCATGGCGATGGCGCCGCCAAGGCTTCGAATATCGGGAAACCAGTAGTCGCGCGCAGTTTGCCAACCGAACAGCTCACGCAATGTGCTTTGTACCGGGCCTGCATATTCCAGCAGATCGGTGTAGAGGTATGCGATCACATACGCGGGCATGGCGAACGGAAGCAACAGGGCCCACTCAAACAGGCGCCGACCAGGGAAATGACACATGGTCACAAGCCAGGCGGTACTGACACCGATTACGACTGACAGGCTGCCGACACCGGCCAGCAACAGCAGGGTAGAGCGGATGTAAACCGGCAGTATGGTATCGACCAGATGGGGCCAGATGTTTTCGGTGGGAAAAAGCGCCAGCCACAGAACGGCCAGAACCGGCAGCATCACCAGCAGAGCGCTGCCCCAGGCAATGGAATACCAGCCGGGCATGTAGCGGCGCGGCTTGCGGGTATCAACCAGCGGGGCAGTTGCGGTAGCGGTTTCAGACATAGGACGGTGAACGCACAGAAACGGTAGCCGGGAAGACTACCGCTTCAGGTCGCAGCTGTCGATTGTCAGGCGCGAATCAGTTGTCAAAGCCGACCTTGTCAACCAGTCGTGATGCTGTTGCGCGGTGTTTGACTACATCACCCAGGTTGATGTCATCAGCCTTGAATTCACCCATGTGCTCCTTGAGCAGGGCAGACCACTCGATGCCGGGACGCACCGGGAACTCGTAGTTTACTTCCGCGTACATTTTCTGGGCCTGCTCGCTGGTCAGGAACTCGATCAGCTTGATGGCAGCTTCAGGGTTGGGCGCATGCTTGGCCAGTGCCGCACCAGAGATGCTCATGTGCGCACCGCGACCATCCTGGTTCGGGAACAGCAGATTGACCGATTTGGCCCACTCGATCTGCTCCGGCTCTTCCTGGTTGGTCAGCATCTTGCCATAGTAGTAGGTATTGCCCAGCGCAACATCGCACTGTCCTTCCATAACCGCCTTGACCTGGCCGCGGTCATTACCCTGTGGGCGGCGTGCCAGATTATCCTTCACGGCGCTGAGCCACTGCTCGGCCTGCTCTTCGCCCTTATGTTCAATGATTGATCCGATCAGGGACAGGTTGTAGGAGTGTTTGCCACTGCGGGTGCAGACACGGCCTTTCCATTTCGGATCGGCCAGGTCTTCATAGGTCTGGATCTCACCCGGCTCCACACGATCCTTTGATGTGTAGATGATACGAGAGCGTGCCGTCAGACCAACCCAAAGGTCATCCTTCGAGCGGTACTGAGCCGGTACGTTTTCTTCTACGGTGCTGCTATTGATCGGCGCAACCAGTTGACGCTCGACCGCATCGTGCAGTGGGCCGACATCCGAGGTCAGAATGACATCGGCTGGAGAGTTGGCACCCTCGTGCTCCAGTCGTTCCAGCAGGCCGCTTTTGGAGAAGATGACATTGGCCTTGATGCCGGTTTCGGCGGTGAACGCCTCCAGCAGAGGCTTGATCAGGAACTCTTGCCGATAGGAGTAGATGTTGACCTCATCGGCTGCCTGCGCAACGGCGCCAAAGGTAGAAAAGGCCAGACCAGCAAGAAGGGCGTGTTTCGCGTTCATGTACATCTCCATCGGTTGTGGCGTGAGCCATGTAGTCCGAATATCAAAAACTTAATGCGAATTATTATCACTGTTTGCGTTCAAGTCAATGCTAGTGCATCTGATTCTTGTTTCCGCTAGAGATTAAAATAGTATATAGATGTAAAGGGAGAGCATATATTGAGGCAGATCATACCGGCAGCGGAAACAGACGCGACAGTAGAACGGGGACAGCGGTTTCAACCCGTAAAATGCGTGGCCCCAGATGAATGGCTTGCAGGCCAGCCTGCTCCAGCTTTTCCACCTCATAAGCGATAAATCCGCCTTCAGGACCAATAGCCAGAGTGGTTGGTGTATCCATCGGAGCCGGGCAAGGTGCCGCGTTGTAGGGGTGAGCCACCAGTGCGCGGGTATTGTGGGCCAGTGTGGGCAATTCATCTTCCACAAAGGGTTTGAACCGCTTGCGAACCTCCACCCGGGGCAGGCGGGTGTCACCGGACTGCTCCAGCCCCAGCAGCAGGTGTTCATGCAGGCGTTCGGGGTGCAGCAGGGGGGTGGACCAGTAGCTTTTATCGACACGGTAGGAGTTGATCAGCCACAGCTCCTTGACCCCCAAAGTAGCGATCGTCTCGATGCAGCGCTTGAGCATTTTCGGTCTTGGCAGGGCCATTACAAGTCGCAGAGGCAGTACAGGAGGCGGAGCCTGATTCAGTCTCACCTCAAGTTCCGCACTGTGCTGATCCAGGTGGATCAGTGTTCCCTGCCCGATCAAGCCATTGAGAACTCCCACCCGGAAATGTTCACCAACCTGTCCACGGTGAACCTCCTGCAAGTGGCGCAAGCGGCGGCCGTCGAGGCGGACTCGGTGCGGCCCGATAAAGTCTGAGGTATACAGCAGAATCAGGTTCACGGTAGTTTCATCATGCAGGCTGAAAACCGGCGATCATAGCATCCCTGCCGGACCGGGGTCAGTGTTCAATCACTATCCAGTTTTTTCAATCGATAGGCCAGCTGCGGCCGAGTCATCCCCAGCAGACGAGCCGCCTTTGAAACGTTGCCCTCAACGCGGTCCATCGCGGTTCGGATCAGTTGCTCTTCCATTGCTTCCAGGCTGAACTCTTCGCTCAATAATTGATCGCACAGCAGGTCCTGCGGCAGCATGCCGCTGTCTGATTGCAGCGGCTGGCGGTCCAGCGGCAGGCGCTCGGCCCCCAGGGTTCCATTGCGCTTGATACTGTTAAGCGGATGAGTCGGCTCCGATAATGAGGGGAAAAACGCATCCAGATCGATAGTGTGATTGTTATCGGTCAGAATTACACCGCGTTCGATCATGTTTTCCAGCTCGCGGATATTACCGGGCCACTTGTAGTTCATCAGGGCCTGCATTGCCAGATCGGATACACCCAGCGTGCGCTTGTTGTACAGGGTGTGATACTTCTCGAGAAAATGCTCAATCAACAGCGGAATATCCTCTGTGCGGTCTCGCAATGGTGGAATATGCACCGGATACACATTGAGTCGATAGAACAGGTCAGGGCGGAATTTGCCGTTGCGAACCGCCTCTTCAAGATCTTCGTTGGCAGCAGCCACCACACGCACATCGATGCGGCGGGTACGGGTATCGCCCACCCGCTCCATTTCGCTTTCCTGCAGCACGCGTAACAGACTGGCCTGGGCGCGCGGTGATAGCTCGATCACTTCATCCAGGAAGATTGTGCCGCCGTGAGCGCGCTCGAATTTGCCTTCGCGGGACTGAACCGCACCGGTAAAGGCTCCCTTCTCAACCCCGAACAGCTCGGCTTCAATCAGGTCCGGAGGAATACAGGCACAGTTGACCGCCACGAACGCCTTGTCGGCGCGGTCTGAGCTGAGGTGCAGGCCGCGGGCGACGATCTCCTTGCCGACGCCGGTTTCGCCCTGCAGCAATACCGTGACACGACTGGATGACGCGCGACGGATCAGCTGACAGACATGCTTGAAGGCACCCGACCGCCCCACCGAGTTGAACAGCAGGTCTTCACTCTGGTCAGAGTTTCGGAAGTTGTCGCGCAGATCGCTCAGCTGGCTCTGCAGCGAGAACAGCTCTTCCGCAATGGGATCCGGCAACAGATAGCGTTCCAGTTCGGCCTGGTCATCCCACTCCTCGGCCGGTTTGCCGACGATATGGCAATGCTCATGTCCCATACCGACACATTGCGTTTCCTTGAAGATGACCGGCTGTCCCATGAAATAGGTGGTGTAGCCGCTGGCGTAACCAATGAGGGTCCAGCAAATGGGGTCTTCCGAAGGGCCAAAGTCGTGCAGGTGCACATCGGCCTCATATGAATCGAACCAGTCGAATTCTCCCTGAAAAACGTCATTATCAAGGTCGATATTCAGTGAAACGGGTTTTACGTTGACCATGCCTTTGATGCAGTGCAGCTGAGGTCCGACAAAGAAAGCATCTTCCTTTGACATATCCGGTCTGACCTTGGCGACCAACTCGGCGTCTTTCCACCCGGAGTGGTATCCAAACCGCATCAGGAATCCCTTGGCACGGTTGATACCCAGGGTTTCAATCAGCTCCTTGCGCAACAGGCCCATAACGCTGGAATGAATCATCAGCATGCGCTGTTCGTTGAGCCAGATTTTGCCCTTGTCACTTTCAAAACGAATTTGTGAGAGCAAGTCTCCGCTGCCCGGAAACTCCAGTTCTTGTGTGGTGGCCATAATTGTTTTTATACCGGCTTTGTGTGAGCGATGTTCAGTGAGCAGGCCCGTAGCCCTTATTTCATTGTTGAGATATTTGATGATGATTTGGAAGCGAAACCATAGAAACTAATACTAAAGTAGTATGAGGGTGGTTGGTCTCAATACAACTGAAAGTGACCATTTCATCAAAAAAAAGCCTGATTTTTCATGAAATGATTATTTCATCAGTGCCTGGGTGCTATGTGCGCAACGCTTTGTTGCGTGAATAGCAACATGATCTGGCTTTTAATTATTTCTTTTAAATCAATTGCTTGGCTTTTGTCTTGTGTCTGTTTTGATGCTGTTTCGCCAATCTGGCACAGCAGTTGCTCTCATGCATTGATGAATGCATCCGCCGAAGAGCAGAGGATAACAATGACAAAACTCACACTGCACTCACGCAACGATGACCTGCCCAAACGCTCGGCTTTTGATCGTTTGACCAAATACATCCGGGTACGCAGTGAGCCTGGATCGCGTTTTGTCGAGTTCGATTTTGCCATTGGTGATCCTTCACTGTTTGTGGAGCTGGTGATGCCAAAAGGCGCCTTTGATGAATTCTGTGCCGCCAACGATGTGGTGCACATGACCGAAGATCAGATCCGTGAAGTCGATTCCGAAATGGAAAAATGGCGCTACGGCGAAGATACGCTCATGTCTCACAACCATGATCGTGATTCCGAATAACAACAACTGCAGCTGGGAAGAGTCCATGACCATCGAAATTAAAACAGCCACGCTGGAACCGGTGCGCAATACCTATGCGAATGTCGCGCGTCGTTTCGGCGACAAGCCGGCTACCCGCTATCAGGAAGCCACTTACGACCTTCAGTCCGAAACGAATTTTCACTACCGCCCCTTGTGGCAGCCGGATCTGGAACTGAACGATACGCGCCGTACTGCCATCGAGATGGCGGACTGGTACGCGCTGAAAGACCCGCGCCAGTTCTATTACGGCACCTACGTCCAACAGCGTGCCAAAATGCAGGAGAACGCCGAGAGCAACTATGCGTTTTTTGAAAAGCGTGATCTGGCTCGGCACCTGAGTGACGCTCAGCAGGCTGAAGTGATTCGCTTCCTCGTGCCGCTGCGTCATATGGAGCATACCGCGAATCTGAACAACATGTACGGAGCCGCCTACGGCTATGGTACGGCCGTGACCCAGGCGCTGCTGTTTGATGGTATGGATCGCCTGGGTATCGCGCAGTACCTGTCGCGCATTGGCCTGATTCTGGATGGCAACACGGGGGAGGCGCTGGAAGAGGCCAAGCGGCAGTGGATGGAAGCCGATATTTGGCAGGGACTCCGTGCACTCTGTGAAGAGATGCTGGTGACTGAGGACTGGTTCGAAGTATTCGTAGCGCAGGACCTGGTGGTCGATACCCTGGTATATGACCTGGTATATGGCCAGTTTGACCAGTACCTGGCTGACAGTGGTGCCCAGGATGTAGCCATGCTGACCGAGTTTATGCAGCTCTGGTACAAGGACTCTTCACGCTGGGTAGATGCAGTCATCAAGGAAACCGCAAACGAATCTGAAGAGAACAAGGCACTTTTGAAACAGTGGATCGAAAAATGGCGTGGCAAGGCAGCAGAAGCCCTGGCTCCGCTGGCACCGGCAATGCTGAATGACGAAGCGCTGGCGCAGTCGCTGGCAGAACTGGATAAGCGGGTCGCTAAGGCCGGCATCAAATAACAACAAGGAAAAGCCTCATGTCCAAAGTATATATCGCACTGCAGGATAACGATGAGTCGCGCTACATCGTCGAAGCAATTGAACAGGATAACCCTGAAGCAACCGTTATCCACATGCCGGCCATGATCCGCATCGAAGCCGAGAACTTTCTCGCGGTGAAGAAAGAGACTGTAGAAGAAAAAATGGGACGTGACTGGGATGTGCAGGAGTTGCACCTCAGCCTGATCACGATCGGTGGCAACGTCGATGAAGATGACGATCAGATCACCCTGACCTGGAACTCATAACAAGAAGGTAACCCCAATGGCAGCCAAAAAGCTCAACATTAAAGACAAATACCGCCTGCTGACCCGTGACCTGGATTGGGAGTTTTCCTATCAGGATCGCAAGAAGGCATTCCCGTTCGAAGAGTTTGAAGGGATCAAGATTACCGACTGGTCAAAATGGGAAGACCCCTTCCGTCTGACCATGGACGCCTACTGGAAGTATCAGGCCGAAAAAGAGAAGAAGCTGTACGCCATATTCGATGCCTTTTCTCAGAACAATGGTCAGCTGAACATTTCTGATCCACGCTACGTCAACGCACTGAAGATCTTCCTCACCGGGGTATCGCCGCTGGAGTATCAGGCATTCCAGGGCTTCGCCCACACGGGTCGTCAATTCGGCGGTGTTGGCGCTCGAGTGGCCTGCCAGATGCAGTCCATTGATGAACTGCGCCACGTGCAGACGCAGGTTCATGCCATGAGCCATTACAACAAGTTCTTCGACGGCCTGCAGGACTGGTCGCACATGCACGACCGCGTGTGGTACCTGTCTGTACCCAAATCGTTCTTCAGCGATGCGCGTGCAGCGGGTCCGTTCGAGTTCATGGTGGCAATCGGCTTCAGCTTCGAATACGTGCTGACCAACCTGCTGTTTGTACCCTTCATGTCCGGCGCAGCCTACAACGGCGATATGGCCACCGTAACCTTCGGCTTCTCGGCCCAGTCCGACGAAGCGCGCCACATGACCCTTGGGCTGGAGGTGATCAAGTTCCTGCTGGAGCAGCATGAAGACAACGTGCCGATCGTACAGAAATGGATCGACAAGTGGTTCTGGCGTGGCACCCGTCTGCTCACCATCGTGGCGATGATGATGGACTACATGCTGCCCAATAAGGTGATGAGCTGGAAGGAAGCCTGGGAAGTGTACTTTGAGGAAGCTGGCGGCGCCCTGTTCAAGGATCTGGCCCGCTACGGCATTCGCATGCCGAAGTACGCCGACATCATCGAGAAGGAAAAAGAGCACATTTCTCATCAGGCTTGGTGGACCTTCTATACCCATGGTCATGCGGCCGGCTTCCACACCTGGATCCCGACCGATGAAGAGCTGGACTGGTTGAGCGAGAAGTACCCCGATACGTTCGACAAATACTACCGTCCGCGCTGGGAGCTGGCGAAAGAGATGGAAGCCCGCGGTGAGCGTTTCTATACCAAGGCGCTGCCTCAGCTATGTACTACCTGTCAGGTCCCGATGCTGTTTACTGAAATGGATAACCCGACTCAGATCTCCTACCGGGATTCTGTCTACAACGGCGACCGCTATCACTTCTGTTCCGATGGCTGTAAGGACATTTTCGATGATGAACCGGAGAAGTTTGTGCAGTCGTGGCTGCCGGTGCACCAGATCTTCCAGGGCAACTGTGGTGGTCCGGGTGTTGAAGACGTCCTGCGTGACTACTACCAGATGAACGTCGGCGTCGACAACATGGACATCAAGGGCTCTCCGGACGAAGAGCGCTGGAAGAAGTGGAAGGGCGTTGCCTGAGGTCACTAAGAGGCGCGCTGCACACGCAGCCGCTTCTCAAGTCGGTGTATCTACACGAGTTTGAGGATAACAATAATGCCAGTACATGCCATCACACCCGATTATAAGGGTGATGTTAAAGACCGTGTTGAAAACTTCCACGGCAATCAGATCGTCTATGTAGGCTGGGACCATCATCTGATGTTCTGTGCCGCCTTTGCGTACCCGCTGCCGCCAGAAACGCCGTTCCGTGCGCTGCGTGATGAGGTAATGCCTGAGGGTTTTTCACTGCACCCCGAGTGGTCCAAAATCGACTGGTCCAAAGCAACCTGGCTTCTGGACGGCCAGCCGTTTGAGCCGCAGCTGGATGTGTCCCTCAAGGATCAGGGTATTGGCCACAAGTCCCTGTTGCGCTTCCAAACCCCTGATCTCAAGGGTTACAAGGGCGCGGGCGTTTGAGGAGAGCGTTATGAGTTATGAAGTCAGGGTCGAACCGACCGGTGATGTGATCGAAGTCGACGAGGGGCAGACCATTCTGGATGCCGCCCTGCGTCAGGGGGTCTGGCTGCCGTTTGCCTGTGGTCACGGTACCTGCGCCACCTGCAAGGTGCAGGTACTGGAAGGCGATGCCGATCTGGGCAACGCCTCACCCTTCGCGCTGATGGATATGGAGCGTGAAGAGGGCAAGATACTGGTCTGCTGCGCCACACCGGAGAGCGATCTGGTGATCGAAGCCGACATCGACGTCGACCCCGATTTTCTGGGCTACCCGGTACAGGACTATGTCGGCACCGTCACCGACATCGTTAACCTGTCACCCACCATCAAGGGCATCACCCTTGAGCTGGACAGTGCGATGGAGTTTCAGGCCGGGCAGTACATCAACCTGAAAATTCCGGGCGTCGAAGGCACTCGTGCCTTCTCGATTGCCAACAAGCCCAGTGATGACCGCCATGTCGAGCTGCATGTGCGTCGGGTGCAGGGTGGTGCCGGTACAACCTGGCTGCATGAGCAGCTGCAGGTGGGTGATACGCTGGATATATCCGGCCCCTACGGCCAGTTCTTCGTGCGCAAGTCCGATGATCAGGACGTGATCTTCATCGCGGGTGGCTCCGGCCTTTCCAGTCCGCAGTCGATGATTCTGGACCTGCTGGAAGCGGGTGACAGCCGCCAGATCTACCTGTTCCAGGGCGCACGCAACGTTAGCGAGCTGTACAACCGCGAGCTGTTTGCAGCACTGGACCGTGATCACGACAACTTCCATTACATCCCGGCCTTGAATGAACCGCTTGACGAGGATCAATGGGAAGGCTTCAAGGGCTTTGTGCATGAAGCGGCCATCGACCGATTCGATAACCGTTTCAGCGGTCACAAAGCTTATCTGTGCGGACCGCCGCCCATGATTGATGCAGCGATCACCGCCTTGATGCAGGGGCGCCTGTTTGAGCGTGACATCCATATGGAGCGGTTTGTCACGGCTGCAGATGGTGCTGAGGAGCAAACCCGCTCGGCGCTGTTCAAGCGGATCTGATCCCGAATCAGGGATGGACTCAACCGCTTTCGGGATTTCATGTTTCCATTCGAGGCGGTGGAAACCCCGGCCCGGAGGCGGGATTATCAGACATCACGTGAGGTCTGAACATGAATAACAACTATAACGCATCAACTCCGGAGGCACCGCAGCGGCACCGCATCGAACTGGCAGACGAACAGACCTGTTTCAATGCCAGCTCAGAGCACAGTGTACTGGTGGCCATGGAGCGTGCCGGTCAGGCACTGATTCCGGTTGGATGCCGGGGTGGCGGGTGCGGCAAATGCCGAATTCGGATTTTAAAGGGTGAGTATTTCAGCAAGCGCATGAGCAGGGCCTGGGTGTCTCCCGAGCAGGAGGCAGAGGGTACTGTACTGGCCTGTCGGGTGTATGCCCGCAGTGATCTGACTATCGAACCTGATCCGCCTGAAATCGCCACCAGCTGTGGTACGGCAGATCGAGCAAGCTAATAACGATAAGGAAAACGGCTATGAAAAAAGGTGTAATGCGTCCCGGCCATATCCAGCTGCGTGTTCTGGATATGGATGAAGCTTTGAACCACTACGTTAACCTGCTGGGCATGATCGAGATGGATCGAGATGCTCAGGGCCGTGTCTATCTCAAGGGCTGGACCGAAGTGGACAAGTACTCGCTGGTACTGCGTCAGGCTGATCAGCCGGGTATGGATTTCGTCGGTTTTAAATGCCTTGATGAGGCCACCATTGATCGTCTCAGTGCTGACCTGCAGGCGGCCGGTGTTGCAACCGAAGAGATTGCAGCAGGCGATTTGAAAGACTGCGGTCGCCGCATTGCGTTTACCGTGCCGACCGGCCACCGTTTTGAGCTGTTTGCGACCAAAGAGCAGACCGGCAAGTGGGGTGTAGGCAACCGCAACCCGGAAGCCTGGCCGCGTGACCTGAAGGGCATGAAAGCCACCCGTTTTGACCACTGTCTGCTGTACGGAACAGACGTGGCAGCGACCGCTAAACTGCTGACTGACGTGCTGGGTCTGGACCTGGCCGAGCAGGTTGTTGACCCTGAAGGCAAGCAGTTGGCCGCCTTCATGACCGCCAGCATGAAAGCACACGATGTGGCCTTCATCGAACACCCGGAACCGGGCAAGTTCCATCACGCTTCCTTCTTCCTGGAAACCTGGAACGATGTACTTAAGGCGGCGGATCTGATCTCCATGACGGACACCTCCATTGATATCGGCCCAACCCGTCACGGCCTGACCCATGGCCAGACCATCTACTTCTTTGACCCCTCCGGCAACCGCAACGAAGTGTTCGCCGGTGGTGACTACCACTACCCGGACCACGAACCGGTGACCTGGGATGCCGAACAACTGGGCAAGGCGATTTTCTACCACGACCGTCAGCTCAACGAGCGTTTCCTGACTGTTTTGACCTGATCAGGCACAGCAGAGAGCCGGGGCCATCACTGTCTTCGTAGTGATGGCCCCGTTTATCAATGGGGAGGCAGGCTGTAGCCCTGCTCACGAAACAACCGAATGCACGCTTCCACAACTCGGGTGTCATAGACAACACCTTTATGAGCTTCAATCTCCTGCAGTGCAGCATCCAGACCCACCGCCGGGCGGTACGGGCGATGTGAATTGATCGCTTCAACCACATCCGCCACTGCAATAATCCGGGCCTCGGTAATAATCTCATCACCTTTCAACCCCTGTGGGTAACCACTGCCATCCAGCCGTTCGTGATGCTGCAGAATCATGTCGGCAACGGGCCAGGGGAAATTTACATGCTTGATAATGTCGTAGCCCACTTGGGCATGTGTTTTGATCAATTCAAATTCGACATTGCTCAATCGGCCGGGGCGATTGATGATCTCCGCCGGCAGGTATATCTTTCCGATATCATGAATCATGGCGCCCAGACGGAGCCCTTCCAAACGTCCCTCTTCCAGCCCCATTTCGGCACCAATCGCCGCCGCAAGATCAGCGACTCGGCTTTGGTGACCTGCCGTGTAAGGGTCGCGTTTCTCAACAGTCAACGCGATGGCATGGATGGAGCTGATCAGTGACTCCTTAAGGTTTTCTGCTGTTTGCAGATGCAGTTGCTGAAAGTGGTTGCGCTGGCTTTCCATCTGCAGGGAGGCCAGGCCAAACGCCAGGTCGGCCGCCAGCTCTTCCAGTAAACTGATCTCTTCGGCGCCAAAGTCGGTGTGACGGCCTGAAAAAATGTACAGCACACCCAATGCCGTTTGCTGATCCTGCAACAGTGGCAGAGTAATACAGCTGCTGAGTCCTTGTTGCAGAAGGTGCTCGCGACAGGGAAGCGTATCCAGGTGTTGGTGGATATCATGCAGAATCTGTATTTTTCCGCTGAGCAATGCGTCAGCCGCTGGGCCGGATACCCGAGCAAGCGAGCCACAGCTGGACGCCTGCTCGCAGGGCAGGGTTGATAGAGAGGCACAGGCGGCCTGCAGCAGCAGCTGTGGATCATTCTCGGCGGTCAGGCCGATCCAGCAAAAAGCATAGCCGCCCTGACGAATAATCGTGCGACACATCTGCTGCAGCAGTTGTTGCGGGCTTCTGGCATGAATCAGCACCTTGTTGCAACTGCTGAGTGTGCGCTGTGCTCTGAGTGCCGCTTCAAGTCGGGCTTCGCGATTAATCCGCTCCGAGATATCACGCATAATTCCCACCGCACACCAGTGCCCCTTGTACTGGATGGCGGACAGGGACAGCTCAACAGGGAACAGCGTGCCATCTCTGTGCAAGCCTTCAAGCTCGACCGTCTGGCCAACGGCCTTGCCGGTGCCCGTTTTCGAAAAGGCTTTCCAGCCTGCCTCGGCTGCGGCGCGATAACGCTCAGGGGTCAGCAGTGCATGTAGATTATTGCCCATCGCTTCTTCGGCGGTGTAACCGAACATCTGCCGTGCCGCCGGGTTCCAGAAGCTGATGCAGCCGGCATGATCCAGCATAATGATTGCGTCCTGAGTGGCATCACTTATCACTCTTAATCGGTCTTCGGCTTCCCGGCTGGCGGTGATTTCATCAAAGCTGAGCAGGTGGTACTCGTAGGTGTCGGCTTCATGTACGGGGTAGTAACGCACCTTGAAGAGCCGTCCGTTCAGGCCGGTCAGCTCTTCTTCACCACAGGCCCGGTTCTGGACGGCCTCCAGGCTTGTGGGAGTTGGTTCTGCACGCTGAGGGAACAGGTTCCAGCACAGCTGCCCAGGCAGACTGCTGACCGGCTGTTCAGCCAGGGCAGCATAGGCAAGATTGGCGCGAATGATGTGAAACTGGTGATCAACAAGGCAGAGGGGCAAATGAAGAGTATCAATAATGCTTTTCCACTCGTGTTGTATACGAGCGGTTTTTTGGTGATTCTCGGTGTTTTCCTGCAGCAGTTGCTGCAACTGATGTTGTTGTTCCCGGGTGAGATGGCCCTGTGACAGTGCCTGTTCAAGTGCTTGTATGAAGCGTTGCTCTGTTTTGAAACAGGGTGCCTGAGTTTGATTGTCCATGGCAGATTCAATATTCCATCGAGTGATTGAAAGGTGTCTCCTTTATTCACCGTGTTATTGTTTTTATTACCCGCGAGTGTATCAACAAATACCCGCTTGTATAGTAGGTGCAATCGAATCGCCGTAGCGAAATGTCCAGCCAGAGCTGTTCGGCTCTGTATGGATGGAAAAACGCTATAAAGCAGCTAGGATGTAAGGCACAGTGAAACCCGATGTTCGCTTAACGGAGTCAAAAATGACACAGGAAAGCATGCACGCAGTGGTCTACCACGGCCCGGGCAATAAATCCCTGGATACCGTGCCGGTTCCCAAGGTGCAGAAACCCACCGATGCGGTGGTCAGAATCGTCAAAACCACCATTTGTGGTACTGATCTGCACATTCTCAAAGGCGACGTGCCCGCCGTGACCGAGGGACGCATTCTGGGTCATGAAGGCGTGGGGATCATTGAATCGGTTGGTAATGCCGTCAGCAACTTCAAGCCGGGCGATCGGGTATTGATCTCCTGCATCACCTCCTGCGGCAAGTGCGAATACTGCAAGCAGCAGATGTACTCCCACTGTGAGGATGGCGGCTGGATTCTGGGCCACCTGATCGACGGCACTCAGGCCGAGTACGTCCGCATCCCTCATGCTGACAACAGCCTCTACCCGATCCCTGAAGGGGCGGATGAAGAGGCGTTGGTGATGCTCAGTGATATCCTGCCCACCGGTCATGAGATCGGTGTGCTCTACGGCGCGGTCAAACCCGGTGATACGGTTGCGATTGTGGGGGCAGGCCCTGTGGGTATGGGCGCACTGCTGACGGCACAGTTCTATTCACCCGCCAAGATCATCATGGTGGACCTGGACGATGGGCGCCTGGAAATGGCCAAAACCTTTGGCGCCACCGACCTCATTAACAGCGGCAGTGGCGATACGGTTGCACAGATCATGGCGCATACCAAGGATGGGGTGGATGTGGCGATCGAAGCGGTGGGGATTCCGCACACCTTCGACATCTGCCAGCAAGTCGTACGCCCGGGCGGGCACATTGCCAACGTGGGTGTACACGGTACCAAGGTGGATCTGCAGATTCAGGATCTGTGGATTAAAAACATCACCCTCACCACCGGGCTGGTGAACACCAACACCACACCGATGCTGCTGAAAACCGTCACCTCGGGCAAGCTGCAGCCGGAAGGGCTGATCACCCATCGCTTCAGCTTCGACAAGTTCATGGATGCCTATGAGGTATTCGGTAATGCGTCACGCGAGAATGCGATGAAGGTGATTATCAATAACGACTGATCGGTCGTACTGGCTGTTCAGGGCAAACAGGCCGCACTGGCGGCCTGTTTGCACGGTATGTGTCTCGCTCGTCAGCCTTGCTGTGTCATGAAAGGGTAGTCGGTATAGCCTTCAGGGCCAGACGCGTAGAAGGTGCCGGTATCCTGTTCGTTCCAGTCAGTCCCGGCTGCGATACGGCGGGCCAGGTCAGGGTTGGCGATATAGGCCTTGCCGAATGCCACAGCATCTGCTGTTCCGCTGACCACATACTCCTCGGCAGACTCACCGTTGAAGGCTTCGTTGGCAATATAGACACCACCAAAGCGCTGCTTCAACATCGGACTGATGCTGTCATCGGCAACGTGCTCGCGGGTGCAGATGAATGCCAGCTTGCGCTGTCCCAGTTGCTCGGCCACATAAGCGTACGTGCCTTCACGATCGGTCACGCTGACATCGTGTGAATCGGCGCGCGGGGAAAGGTGCATGCCGACACGGTCAGCCCCCCAAACACCGATCACCGCATCGGTAACTTCCAACATCAAGCGAGCGCGGTTTTCCAGTGAGCCACCGTACGGGTCGGTACGCTGGTTGCAGCCGTCAAGCAGGAACTGTTCCAGCAGATAACCGTTGGCGCCGTGGATTTCGACCCCATCAAAACCGGCGGCTTTGGCGTTTTCGGCACCCTTGCGGTACGCCTCGACAATGGCCGGAATCTCATCGGTTTCAAGCGCACGCGGCGTCGGGTACTCGGTTTTGGGGCGGATCAGGCTGACATGTCCAGCGGGCTTGATCGCACTGGGTGCCACCGGCAACTCACCATTAAGGTAGCTCGGGTGAGAAATGCGGCCCACGTGCCACAGCTGCAGCACGATCAACCCCCCTTCGGCATGAACGGCATCGGTTACTTTCTTCCAGCCGGCTACCTGCTCATCCGACCAGATTCCAGGGGTGTTCGGGTAGCCCACGCCCATGGGTGTCACGGACGTGGCTTCTGAGATAATCAGGCCTGCGTCGGCACGCTGGCGGTAATACTCCACCATCAACTCACCGGGTACGCGGCCGGTTTCTGAGCGACATCGCGTCAGTGGAGCCATCACGATACGGTTGCGCAACTGCAGCGCGCCGGCCTGCAGGGGCTGAAAAAGTGCATTCATGAAAATCTCCCGGTGTGTCTGTCAGGTTGTGTAATGTCAATTACATCAATATGCGGGTGCGTAATGCTTTTTTCAAGGAACGATAGACGGGGAGGAGGAGAACAGATTTCACAAAACTGTCGCCAAAAGGCATTTTTTATTACAATCCTCAGCTGAATTTTTATGCAAGTGTTTACAGGGCAGGGTAAAGCAGTGCGTGATCGCCTCCTTCGGTTGATACAGTCCCCATTTGCTCTGCTGTTCCCCATCCCTTTTTGGGCGCTGGTAGTGGGGCTTGTCTATTACCACAACGACCGCACCTTACAGCATGCCGGCTTCGACCTGGCCAAGCAGCGGGGTGAGGTCGCCTTCCAGCTGATCCAGACCATGCGCCACTGGAATGCGATCCACGGCGGCGTCTATGCCCCCCTGACTGATCAGACCCCTGAAAACCCCTGGCTTGAAACACCGGAAAAGACCATCACGTCGCCTGAAGGTGTTGTCCTGACCAAGCTCAATCCGGCCTATATGACCCGACAGATTGCCGAGCTGCTGAAAGGCGGAAGACTTGAGATTCACCTTACCAGTCATACGCTGATGAATCCGAACAATCAGGCCGACCCTTGGGAAGAGCGCGCCTTGACTCAGTTGGAAGAGAGCGGTGACACCTCGTTTGTTGAAATTGTCGATGACCGCTTCCGTTATATGGCGCCACTGCATATCGATCAGAGTTGTTTGCCCTGCCATGCGAAAATGGGATATGAGATCGGTGACATGCGAGGTGGCTTGAGTGTGTCCTTTCCGGTCAGCTACGCCCAGCGCCTGACCACTCATCTGCGCCGCGACAGCATACTGATTCATCTGGTGACCTTCGTGTTGCTCTCCGTCACGGGGGTGGCGGCGCTGTCAGGCTTGCGGCGTCTGTTGGTCAGTCTGCAACAGGAACGTGATGAGCGCGAGTCGATCATTGTCGATCGTACTTCCAGCCTTAATCAGGAGATCAATCGGCACCGTCGTTCTCAAGAGGCGCTGACCTATCTGGCACACCATGATGAATTGACCGGCGCCCGCAACCGGCGCTGGATTCTGGCTCAGCTGGGCTACCTGAAGCAGACAGCCGAGCAGTGTTCAGGGACGCTCGCGGTATTGATGCTCGATATCGACTGTTTCAAGCAGATCAACGACCGTTACGGTCACCAAATGGGGGATGAGGTGCTGATCACTTTTGTATCCCGCTTACAGAATGAACTGCGCCAGTCAGATCAACTCGGCCGTTATGGCGGCGAGGAGTTTCTGGTGCTGCTGCCTGAGACCAATCCGAGCGATGCCGAGAGGATAGCGCAGCGGTTGCGCCATGCCATTGCCGATACGGCATTCCAGATCAACGATGAGGTGCTGAATGTCACCACCAGTATCGGTCTGGCCTGTGTCGAAGCAGGCGTGTCGCTGGGCCAGGATGAGCTGGTAGGGCGTGCCGATGTGGCGCTGTACCTGGCCAAACAGACCGGTCGCAACCGTGTAGTGTTCTGGAATGATGAAATGGAACATTAATCATTTGCTCAACACTCTGTTGCTGAATTGATGATTTAATCAAAGCGGGTTGATCAAATTCTCATTCAGCAACGTAGTCACTTACCCCTACATATCAACTTTTTGATCCTATAACCCCAGTAATCATGCTGGTTTCAGCCTTGTCGCCAAAATGCACATGCATTCTGGCACAGCTGTTGCCCTATCCGGATGAAGCCGAACTTTCGTGCCCACATTCATCCAGAAGAACAACAAATGATGAGACTGAAAACCGAACAGACCGCCGTGCAGCCTGCGGGTACACGGCACTCAAGATCTTCATTTCCCTTTCGCCTTGGTATCGTGCCCGGGCTGATTCTGTTGGCCGGTTGTGAAGCGCCGCTCAATCTGAGTGGTGTTGAGCAACAGCTGCAGGAGCCGGTACGCCGTACGGATCAAATTCAGGCCGTCGCCACGGCTCCGGGCCTTGAAGTGGCCGTCGGCAGCAATGGTCTGGTGCTGCACCGCGCCAGCAGTGATTCCCCGTGGCAACGCCAGATTCTCGAAAGTCAGCCCAATCTGATCGATGTGGAAATCTGTCCCGACACCAGTCTGATTGCGCTTGGTTTTGAACAACAGCTCTGGCGCAGTGATGACAACGCCCTCAGCTGGCAGCCGATCGACCTGCCAACGCCTGAAAATTTGCTGGATGTCGCCTGTGCGCCAGACGGCAGCTACTGGGCGGTAGGCAGCTTCTCAACACTGCTTTCCAGTCATGACCGTGGCGATACCTGGGAGGAGAACAGCCTGGGTGAAGACGCCATGCTCAGCAGCATCCAGTTTCTTGCGGACAGTACAGCCTACGTTACCGGTGAGTTTGGTATTGTGGCCCGCAGTGACGATGCCGGCCGTAACTGGGCACTGCTCGATTACATCCCGAACGATTTCTATCCACAGGCCGCTCACTTCACCACCCGCTGGCGCGGTTGGGTAGTCGGGCTCGATGGCATGGTGCTGCAAACCGAAGATGCGGGCATGAGCTGGCAGGTTGAGCCCACGCCCGTCGCGGCGCCTCTGTACGGCATTGTAGAAGCCGGGGGCGAGCTGGTGGCGCTGGGCGAGAACGGTACAGTACTCAGCCGTCGCAAGGGGCAGTGGCAGTCGCTGGACGTTCCCGTGATCCCTGTATGGCTGCGTGACGCGGCCCAACAGGAAAACGGCCAGCTGCTGATTTCAGGTGGCGCAGGCACGCTGCTCTCGCTCGATATCCAATAATAACAACTCGACGGTTCTATCATGGATAAACGATCTGCCAAGGCTCACAAGGCCACCCACTGGTTGCACAATCTTGACCAGAAACTGTTTAACCACCCCAAAGTTATTCTGTCGCTTATTTTTGCGATTACGCTGTTTTTTGCCGCTCAGATTCCCGGTGTCAAAATGTACTCGGACTTTGCGGATCTGCTGCCGCAAACACACCCCTATATCGAGTTGCACAACGATATAAAAGAGTCGTTTGGCGGGGCCAACGTGATCATTGTTGGCGTCGAGTTCACCGAGCACGACATCTTCGACAATGAGGCGCTGGCGCGTATCCATCGCATCACTCAGGCGGTCGACTCATTGCCGGGGGTTGATCACAACCTCGTAACCAGCGTGACTCACCGCAACTCTCGCAAGGTGTGGTTGACCCCTGAGGGCAACGTTAACTCGGAGCCCTATTACAATCCTGAACATACCGATCTTGCCGAGCAGGAACTGGCGGTCATGCGCAAGGATGTGGCTGCAGACCCGCGCGTGCTGGGCCCGCTGGTCAGCCCTGACCTGAGCATGGCACTGGTCAAGGCTCAGCTGATTGAAGGCCAGCTGGACTACGCTGCCACCTTTGAACATATCCAGCAGATGCGCAAGATGGAAGCGGCCGAAGGCGTGAAGATTCACGTGACCGGTCAGCCAATGCTGGTGGGCTGGGCGTACCAGTACCTGGGCCAGATCATCGAGATCTTCCTGTTCACCGCGCTGATCATGCTGGCGCTGCTGGTGTTCTATTTCCGCAAGGCGTACGGTATTTTCATTCCGCTGGCCGGGGTGATCATCTCCTCGATCTGGGGTGTTGGTATCATCTCGCTGTTCGGCTATAACCTTGACCCGCTGAGCCTGGTTATTCCCTTCCTGATATCGGCCCGAGCCATGTCACATGGCATCCAGCTGGTCGAACGCTACTACCTTGAGCTGAACGAGCACGATAACCAGCAGGTGGCGGCTCGGCTCACGTTTGAAAGCCTGTTCCGGCCCGGCAGCCTGGGCGTTGTGTCCGATGCCATCGGTCTGTTGCTGATCGCTATCGGCTCCATTCCCCTTAACACCAAGCTGGCGCACTACGCCTCCATCTGGGCACTGAGCATCATACTGACTGTACTGTTGGCGGTGCCGCTGCTGCTGTCCATTTTGCCCAAGCCGAAAAACACCACCATCAAGCATAACCTGTTCCGTAAGGTGGGCTATGTCTGCGCGGACCTGATCAGTGGTGAAAAGGCGGCCAAAAAAGCATTGGGCATCGCCGCCGTGCTGCTGGCAGTCGGGTTCTATTTCTCATCCCATGTGGTGATCGGCGAGTCGGAGCCGGGTTCACCCATTCTGTATCAGGATCATGACTACAACCTCTCATCCAAGGCGATCAATGACAGCTTCCCCGGTTCGGAAGAGATGTACATCGTGGCTGAAACGGATGAGAAGGGGGGGATCAAGCGCCCCGAAGTGCTGGCGGCGCTGGCAGACCTGCAGCGTCACATGATGCTGGACCCCGGTGTGGGCGGCTCCAAGGGGATTCCTGATCTGGTGAAGCAGGTGAACCGCCTGCTGCACAACAATGACCCGCGTTGGGCGCAGATTCCGGATGACGAGCGATATGTGGGTGGGTTGATGTTTACCTACATGATGTCGAACCCGATTCCCGGTGCGCTGAAGGAGTTTGTCGACAGCGATGAGCGCGTGGCCAATCTGGTGTTCTACTACAAGGATCACAAGGGCGAAACCCTGCGCCGCGCCATTCATACCGCCAAACAGTGGATAGCCGAGAATGAAGGCAAGGTTGAAGGTCTGACCATTCGCCTGGCCGGCGGCACTATCGGGGTGATTGCCTCACAGAACGAAGCCGCCTTCGAGACCAACCTCTGGGTGCTGCCGCTGGTATTTCTGCTGATCTTCGCCATGGTCACCTTCTTCTACACCTCGCTGATGGCGGGCGTGATGATGTTTGGTGCCATGCTGTTTGCCACCACGCTGACGTACGCCTACATGGGCCTGAGCAGCATGGGGATCAATTCCAATACTGTGCCGATTATCGCGGTGGGCGTGGGCATCGGTATCGACTACTCAATCTACATGATGGACCGCATCCGTGCCGAGATGGTGGTGCTGGGCGACCTTAGCGCAGCGGTACAACGTGCCATTCGCACCACGGGGCTGGCGATCAGTTTCACCGCCATCACCCTGATTGCCGGCATCGTCATGTGGGTGGTGCTGTCGGACCTGCGTTTCCAGGCCGAAGCGGCACTGCTGCTGATCGTGATGGTGGTGCTCAACGGCGCGGCCGCCATGCTGCTGGTGCCGAGCTGGGTACTGGTGTTCAAGCCCAAGTTTATCTGTAAAGCCTATGCCGACGAGGATGGCGTGATCCACGCCGACTCGGAGGCAGAGGATCTGTGTGTCATGACAACCAAGGCATAAGAGGCCAATAACCATGTCGAAAACAATAACAACGACATTTTCTCATCTCGCAGTCGGTGTTGCGGCGGCGCTGGGTACCGCACTGGCGGTACCTGCCTTCGCAGCGGATACTACCTGGGCCGGCTATGTGGAAAATGCAACCTACTTCCGTGATGGCGTGGGGCTGTCCAAGTTCCGCAACACCGGTCAGGCACAGTTTGAAACCGTGTTTGAAACCGAGAGCCTGCGTTCACTCAGGCTGAACGGTACTTTTCGCGGCACCTATGACGGCGTGTATGACCTGAATGACAGCGAGTTTGGCAAGGGGGCTACCGAGGACTACCTTGGGGCCAACTGGCACGATAACTCCACACTGTCATCCAATACCATTTTGAATGCAGGGCAGGGGGGAGTGCCTTTCCCATGTGAAAATGATCCGACACTGTGTAACAACCTGGACGGTTACATGGATCAGAAGGAAAGGGATGCGAAGTTCCCAGACTTCAATGACCAGCTCGACTTCATCCGTGAACTCTATCTGAGTGCCGACAAGGAACTGACGAACGGGGACGTACTGTCCTTCCGTCTGGGTAAGCAACAGGTGGTGTGGGGCAAGACTGACCTGTTCCGCGTACTCGATGTGATCAACCCGGTGGACTACTCACGTCACAACATCTATGACGAATTGGAAGATATCCGTATTCCGCAATGGATGCTGACTGCCGAATGGCGCATGGGGCCGAACGAAATACTGGATGACTCCAACCTGTCCATGGTGTGGAATTTTGACAAGTTCCGCCCCAACAACCTGGGTACCTGTGGTCAGTCATATCGTATTGTGGATGCCGGGTGCTTCTTCAGCTCATATCTTGGCCCGGTTGGAGCTGGAATTCCGATCATCCATGATGTGGAAGAGCCAAACTGGAGCCTCGCCAACACTCAGCTGGGTCTGAAGTGGGAAGGTGTCTATGGCGATACAACCTTCTCCCTGAATGCCCTGACCTATCGTCAACAGATGCCGTCGCTGCATTGGCGCAATGCCAACCCGGCCGTACCCTCGGCTGATGGTGTATTCAATATCGAATTCCCGCGGGTAAACCTGCTGGGTGGTTCAATCGATTACTATTCGATGAATATGGATGCCGTATGGCGTCTTGAGCTGGCCTACACCCAGGGTGAAGAGCAGCCACGAGACCTGTGGGGGCATCAGGAAACCGACATGCTGCGCTATGTCATCGGTTTCGACAAAAACATCATCATCCCTGAACTGGGTACCCGCAGTGCCTTCCTGTTCTCAACTCAGCTGTTCGGTGAGCATATTCTTGACCATGTGGCGGATATGCCCAATGACGAAGACAACTGGATCGCCACCATGCTGTTCAAGGGCTTCTACAAGAACAACCGCCTGAGCCCGCAGATCATTGTTGCACATGACTTTGCTGCCGAAGCCACGGTGTTTGCTCCGAGCGTGTCCTGGACACCCGATAACCACTGGATGTTCAACGTTGGTTTGAATGTAAAAACAGGTGGCGACAAGAAGTTTCCCTGGAACCCGACCGGTGGTGCTGCCGGACCGGAGCAGTATGAGCCTCTGGCACGATTCCTCAACGGCCCGATCGGCGTAGCCAATCAGGAAGACGAACTCCAGTTCACCGTGCGTTACAGCTTCTGATGTACGACAACGATAATAAGGATACTAACATGTTGAAAAAGACTTTTTTCTCTGCGGCTATCGCCATGACGATGGCAGCCGGTGTTCAGGCGGCTGATATTCCGGAAGAGGTAATTCAGCAATCCTTCTACCCCTACAAGGAAGGCGTGCCCAGCTTTAACGGGCTACAGCCAGGCATGACGATCAACCAGAGCAACGTGGACCAGTTCAAGGATGCACTGGACCCGGCCATGTACATGTTCGTCAAGAACGGTGACACCGAAATCAAGGTTGGAGAGACTACCGATTTTTCGCTGCACCCGAGTTACGTAGAGGCTACGCGCAAGTACTCGGCTGATGTGCAGCTGGGGGCCGGTCATGGTGAAATTTCGCCCACGGTTGCAGGTCGCCCGTTCCCGCAGGAGCCATCACTGGACGACCCGCGTGCGGGTGAAAAGCTGGCCTGGAACTACAAGTACGGTTACAACTGGGGTGATTCCGCTGCCATCATGCCGTTCTACTGGACCACGCGTGACATGGCCAGCGGGAAGAAAGAACGTACCATCAAGATGAACTTCCACTTCCTGAACTTCACCCACCGTACTTCTCAGGAACCCTATCCGAAGATTGAGCCCAACCCGTCAGAACTGTTCCGTGGCATCTACGTACAGGTGCTGGAGCCCTACGACGTGAAGGATACGCAGCTGCTGATCCACCGCTTCGAAGATGACACCAAGGTGGATAACGCCTACCTCTATCTGGGCTTCCAGCGTCGAGTGCGTCGCCTGTCTACCGGTCAGACCACCGATGCTTTCCTCGGCACCGATGTCATGATCGAGGACTTCGAAGGCTACAACGGCCGCATCAGCGACATGAAATGGACCTACAAAGGCACCAAGCACCTGCTGATGCCGATGTACAATCACAATGAAATGGAGCTGGATACCGAGACCCACCAGGATGAAGACGGCTATCAGGTAATCGCCTTCGGTGGCAAGGGTGGCTGTTTCCCGAACATCACCTGGCAGCTGCGCAAGGTCTATGTTGTTGAGTCCGAGCCGGTTGATCCGAACCATCCGATCAGCAAGCGTGAGCATTACATGGATGCGCAGACCTTCATCATTCCGCGCAACATCACCTATGACCGCAAGGGCGACATGTGGAAGAGCTGGACCATCGGTCAGGCGCACCCCGATCACCACCTGCCGGTCAACAAGGGCACTGGTGTCGCGATCGATGACTCGTTCACCATGATCGATATCCAGGCACAACACTGCACCACCGGACAGTTCAAGGGCATCGTCGATCCAGAGATGAGCCCGGTGGACAAGTTCAGCGTGCAGAACATGCGCGCCTCCGGCCGCTGATCCAACCCCTTCACTCATCATGTCAACATTTGCCCGGGCACTGTCCCGGGCTTTTTTTGCCTGCGTTGGAGCGTCGATTTTGCTAAACTCTCGCACTTTCTTGCCCCAATACACTTAACCCGACAGGTATCGCATGTCACGGCGTCCCGACCTGCTCAACGCGCCCATCCGCCCGACACTGGTGCGCATGACGGTCCCGATGATGTTCGGCATCGTCAGTCTGATGCTGTTCAATCTGGCCGATATCTGGTTTGTATCCCGCCTTGGCACCGAGCCGATGGCGGCACTGGCGTTTACCTTCCCGGTTTCATTCTCGGTGGTCAGCCTGGCGATCGGTCTGGGTATTGGCACCTCGGCCACGCTGGCGCGGCTGATCGGCAGCGGCAGTAGTGAAACCGCTGCACGGCTGGCAACCGACAACCTGCTGCTGACCTGTGTACTGATGGCCGTTGTCGGGGCAGGTGGACAGTTCCTGATCGAGCCCGTATTCAGCCTGATGGGCGCCGCGCCTGAGCTGATGCCACTGATCCGCGGCTACATGCAGATCTGGTTTGCAGGCTCCGTGTTTCTGGTACTCAACATGGTGTGCAACAGCACCTTCAGGGCTTCAGGCGACACGCGCCTGTCGGCCAGTATCATGCTGATTTCGTCGCTGCTGAACATGGTGCTGGACCCGCTTCTGATCTTTGGCTGGGGCCCCGTGCCGGCCTTCGGCATTGAAGGCGCGGCCATGGCCAGTGTATTGGCCTGGTCGATCACCACGCTGTTGGCGTTGCACCTGCTGTACCACCGCAAGGGGATGTTGCTGCTGGCGTTGCCACAGTGGCAGCCCATGCTGCAGCACTGGCGCCAACTGCTCTCGATCAGCCTGCCGGCATCCCTTTCCAACATGATGACACCACTGGCCAACGGGGTACTGACAGCGCTGGTTGCGGTACATGGTGCCGAGGCGGTTGCGGCATTTGGTGCCGGTGCCCGTATAGAATCCCTGTCGCTGCTGTTCTGTCTGGCGCTGTCGATGACACTGCCACCGTTTATCAGCCAGAACTTCGGTGCCCTGCAGCTGGAGCGCGTCAAATCCGCCTACCGGGGGGCCATTCGCTTTGCGCTGGTGTGGCAGTTGCTGATTTTTGCCTTGCTGGTGGTGCTGTCCGGCCCGATCTCAAGGATGTTCAGTGATGACCCCGAAGTGGCGCGCTGGCTGCAGCTGTGGATGCTGATCGTGCCGGCCGGCTTCGGTTTTCAGGCGGTCACTTTCCTCAGTGCATCCTCCTTTAACGCCCTGCATCAGCCGATGCGTGCCATGCGGATCAGCCTGTTTCGGCTGTTTCTGATGTACGTTCCTCTGGGTTGGCTTGGCAACCTGCTGTTTGGCCTCACCGGCATGTTTGTCGCGCTGGTAATCGCCAATGCCATCACGGCAATGGTGGCCCATTTCTGGGTGCGGCGCTATCTGCGTACACTGGATGCCGAGTCCGGTGTCATCGCCGCTTCATAGTCTGGCATTACAATCTCCTTGCACCAAAGTCATACTTCTGCCATGGTCAAAACAGACTATGATGGAATGAATTGCTGCACCGTTTCAAAAGCCAAAAACAACAAAACACAGCACCAAAAATGCCTGACGGCCCCCGGCCTCGCAAGAGGCGGAGCAGGCGCTAACAAATGGAAAAGGGATGTGAAATATGACTAAGAAAGTTGCATTGGTAACCGGCGGTACTGGTGGTTTGGGTGAACCAATCTGTCGCAAGCTGGTAGACGCGGGCTTCCACGTAGTGGCCGGCTATAACAGCGGTGGTAACCATGACAAGGCCAAGGCCTGGCAGGAAGAGCAGCGCAAGGCGGGGTATGAAATTGATGTGGCCTATGGCGATGTCACCAACGCCGAATCCTGCGCCGAATGTATCGCAACGGTGAAGGAGCTGACCGGGCGCGATGTTGATGTACTGGTGAACAACGCGGGCATTACCCGTGATGGTCAGTTCAAGAAAATGAGCTGGGAGCAGTGGAACGAAGTGCTCAGCGCCAACCTGGACTCCATGTTCCACATGACGCGCCTGGTGATCAATCCGATGATCGAAAACGGTTGGGGACGTGTCATCAACATCTCCTCCGTTAACGCCCAGAAAGGCCAGTTCGGTCAGACCAACTATTCGGCCGCCAAAGCCGGTATCCACGGCTTCACCAAGGCGCTGGCGCAGGAAGTGGCTGCCAAGGGAGTTACCGTGAACACCGTATCACCGGGCTATGTAATGACGCCGATGGTTGCCAAGATCGATGCGTCAGTTCTGGAAAAAATCGCCAAGACCATTCCGGTAGGGCGTCTGGGTGAACCGGACGAAATCGGCCGTATCGTCACCTTCCTGGCGGAAGAAGAATCTGCCTATATCACAGGCGCTGACTTCTCCATCAACGGCGGTCTGCACATGTTCTGATTCTAATAAGGGTCAATAATATATAAAAACCCCATTCGATATCGACTGGGGTTTTTTACGCGCATCGTTACACTTGTCAGGATAATGTCAGTACGTCTAGAATGGGGTTATATAGATTTCCGTGGGGAATAATCATGGGTGCTACAAATCATTCAAAAACAGAGCGTATAGATGTTCGTGCCAGTACGTTGGTTAAGCAACTGTTGCAGGAAGCTGCTCGAGCGAGCCACAAAAACGTCAGTGAGTTTCTACTCGATGCAGGTGTGACGGCCGCTGCGCAAACACTGGCGGATCGTCGGCAGTTTGTGCTGGATGAGCAGCAATGGGCGGCATTTCAGGATGCGTTGGATCGTCCTGTGCAATCCAAGCCGCGCCTGAAGAAACTATTGAGTGAGCCCGGAGTGTTGGATTGAACGAACGTTATTTACCCGTTCGAAAGCTGGCTGCAACGGACCACGTAGATGCGTTCGATTGTGGTCAAGCCGCCTTAAATCAGTTTTTACAGCGGTATGCGTGGGTCAGTCAGAAAGCAAACAGCGCTCAGACCTATGTTTGCTGTCGGGGTAATGTTGTAGTCGGTTTCTACAGTCTGGCGGTAGGCAGTGTTGATCCTGAAATTGCCCCTGCTCGAGTTATGAAGGGCTTGGCGCGGTATTCGGTTCCCGTCATGATATTGGCCCGCTTAGCTGTCGATACAGAGCATCAGCGTCAAGGTCTGGGGCAAGCCCTGCTCAAGGATGCTCTTCTACGCACTGCGCAGGCGGCTGAGATTGCGGGTATACGGTGTCTGTTGGTTCACGCAAAGGACGATGAGGCAGCGCAGTGGTATAAATCCTGGGAGTTTGAGCCAAGCCCCACTGACCCGTATCACCTGTATCTTCTGCTGAAGGATCTTAAGCATCTGTTGGCTTAAAACGCCTTATTCGGCTCAGAATCATGGCTTTTATGATTTTATATGAGCCAAATACGTTGTTCTAATCGGCTCAGTCAATATATCCCGCTTGACCCTACACCCCACTTCAGGGTTTATGCTTAAGCCATCGAACACCATGACATGAGGTTCAAGATGGCCATCTATCAGTTTGCCCTGCACAACGTGCGCTGCGCCGGCTGTGTGCGCAGTGTTGAAAAATCCCTCAACAGTACCGAAGACATTCAGGACTTCGCGATCAATTTTGCTGACCGTACCGCGTCGGTGCAGACCGATGCCGACCCCAGTGTGGTGATCAAGGCGGTGGAAGCGGCCGGCTACGGTGCCGACTTGATGCAGGATCAGGATGACTATGAAAAACGGGCCGAGCATGAGCGTGAAGCCTATCGCCTGACGCTGCGTAAAAGTCTGGTCGCACTCGCAGTAGGCGGTGTGTTGATGCTGGCCATGCTGATCGGCTGGATGCCGGACCTGAACACAGCGGGCGGTATGGCACAGGGTGTGGCGTTGGGTGTGGTCACGCTGGCAATCATGATCTACAGCGCAGGTCACATCTACCGAGGGGCCTGGCAAGGGCTGTTCCGGGGTGATCTGAACATGGATACCCTGATTGCGCTGGGTACCGGCACCGCCTGGGTTTACTCCACCGGGTTGCTGATCATCACAGCGATCGCTCCCGGCATATTGCCTGACGCCGCCATGCACCTGTATTACGAAGCGGCGGTGATGATTCTCGGTTTTATCCTGCTGGGACAGGCACTGGAAAGCCGCGCGCGCGGCAATACCACCGATGCGCTGCGCAAGCTGCTGGATCTGCAGCCGCGTGAAGCGATGCGGGTACGCGATGGCGAAAGCAAGTCAGTACCGGTGGCAATGCTGCTGCCGGAAGATCATGTACGCATTCGTCCCGGCGAGCGGGTCCCGGTCGATGGCAAGGTGCTGGAGGGCAGCAGTCATGTGGATGAGTCCATGCTCACCGGCGAGCCGGTACCGGTCAAGCGCGAGCCTGGTGACCTTGTCACGGGCGGTACCGTTAACGGGCAGGGCAGTCTGCTGATCGAAGTCAGCGCTGTGGGGCAGAAAACCGTACTGGCGCAGATTGTGGCCACCGTACGTGAAGCGCAGAACGCCAAGCCTGCCCTGGGCCGGCTGGCCGACCGTATCTCGGCCATCTTCGTTCCGATTGTGATCGTGATCGCGCTGTTGACTGCCGTGCTCTGGCTCTGGCTGGCGCCGGCCCCGGCCTGGCCCTATGCCATTGTGGCGGCTCTGACCGTACTGATCGTGGCCTGTCCCTGCGCCCTTGGGTTGGCAACGCCGATGTCAGTGATGGTGGGCGTGGGGCGAGCAGCTGAACACGGTGTACTGATCCGCAACGGTGAAGCGCTGCAGCAGGCACAGTCGATCACCACGCTGGTACTGGACAAAACCGGCACCCTCACCGAAGGCAAGCCCAAGGTTGTTGATCTGCACTGCGAAGGTGATGCAACCGAGCTGCTGCGGCTGGCCGCCAGTGTGGAACAGCACTCAGAGCACCCGCTGGCGCAGGCGGTGGTTGAATATGCCCGTAGCAAGTCGGTTACGCTGACAGATACCCAATCGTTTGAAGCCGCCGCCGGCAGTGGGGTACAGGCCGAAGTCGAAAGCAACAGCATACTGCTGGGCAATCAGCTTTGGATGCAAGAGCAGGGGGTTGATACCACTGAGTTTGAGCCCCACGCCGAGCGTTTCAGTGAGGCCGGGCGCTCTCTGATCTGGATGGCGGTGGACAAACAGCCGGTAATGTTGCTCGCGGTAGCCGATCCGCTGCGCGAAGACAGCGCCGAAGCAGTGGCTCAATTCCATCGCCAAGGATTGGAAGTGGTGATGTTGTCGGGTGATAACGCGCGCACCGCCAACGCGATCGCGAAACAGGCGGGTATCGACCGTGTCATCGCCGAGGTCAAGCCTGAGCAGAAACAGCAGGTAATCAAAGACCTGCAGGCAGAGGGCAAGATTGTCGCCATGGTGGGTGATGGCATCAACGATGCGCCCGCGCTGGCGCAGGCCAATATCGGCTACGCCATGGGATCAGGCACTGATGTAGCGATCAGCTCCGCCGATGTCACCCTGATGCGTTCCAGCCTGACGTCAGTGGTGGATGCCATCGCCATCTCGCGGGCAACGGTGCGCAACATCAAACAGAACCTTTTTGGTGCCTTTATCTACAACAGCCTGGCCATTCCGGTGGCGGCGGGTGTGTTGTACCCGCTGCTGGGCCTACTGCTTAATCCGGCCATTGCGGGCGCGGCCATGGCGCTTTCTTCAGTCACCGTGGTAACCAATGCCAGGCGCCTTAGGAATATTGCATTGACTTGCCATCGTTCATCGTAGTGACTAAGCTGTTCATCTGAATAGTTCGAGGTGATCAAATGGAAGCGGCGCATATCGCAACTCCGAAAAAAGGGCCTGTTACTGCGAAAGCGCCAAGGGCAGGCAGTATTCGGCCTGTCTCGCAGCGCCAGGCGCAAAAGGTTACGCGGTCAGGTCAGGGTTCTACTCTGGTCTGCGTCGTAACGGGTATTTGTAATAACGACCACAGTGCAATCATTGGTCGTATTCGTGATGGTCTGCCTGCCGCTTCAGTCCAGATGCTTGAAGACGCCTATGCAACTACTCGGGCAGAGATGGCCAAGTGTCTTTCCATGTCAATTGCAACCCTGAGGCGGCGTCAGAAAGAGGGCTACCTGCATGTTGATGAATCGGATCGCGTTGTACGCCTTGCCAGAATCAAGGACCTTGCGCTTGAAATGATGCAGGGCGACGATGCGGCTGCAGTCGAGTGGCTGCAGACACCTCATGACCTGTTACAGGGTGAAGCCCCCATGTATTACGCCAGTACAGAAATGGGAGCGCGTGATGTTGAAGATCTGATTGGGCGTATCCGCCATGGGGTATTCAGTTGAGGCTATCGGGTTGGCGTATTGCTGACCCAGCCTTTGCGAGCACGCCCGAAGCGATGCTTTCTGGTGAGGGGGCATTTCTGTATGGTGGTCGTTGGAACAGCAAAGGGGTTCGGGTTGTGTACCTCGGTACCAGTCTTGCCCAGGCAGCGCTGGAGTTGCTCGTGCATCTGCGCCGTCCAGACATTCTGCGGCAGTATGCCAAGCTCGAAGTCAGCTTTGATGCCGCGCTGGTCACACATATCGATCTGAACGACCTGCCTGATAACTGGAACAGCCCCCAGCTGGCAAGTGCTGTTCGAAATGTGGGGGATAATTGGGTCAAGGATGAGATCTCGCTGATTATGCAGGTTCCCAGTGCTGCAATCCATGGCGAGTACAACTACCTGCTCAATCCAGCGCACCCTGATATCAGCAAAATCAAAGTCGGAGCAATCACTGAATTTGACTACGATCCACGCCTGACTCTCTGATTTTTATACCACAACGCTGAATGTGTACCGGCTGCAATTGAACCGTTTTCCGCTTCGGTGAGATGTGTGTCCATAGTCTTTCATAAATATTGCATTGAGATAGATCAATGCTAAGACTAAAACATATGTTTATTAGAACAACAGAATGTTTTGCAGTACACTACGCTCATTTTTAAACCCCCTGCCTACGTAAGGATTAAAGATGAGCAAACTCAGACTGAAGGGCAAGCTGCTGCTGCTGTCTCTTGTGCCCCTGTTGTTGGTGGTTGCGGCCATCATGATCATTGTTCGGGTGCAGATGCTGGCGATGGGTGACGAAGAGGTGGAGCGCATCCGTCAGGATATGCTGGTCACCAAGCAAACCGAGTTGCGGCATTACATTGAGCAGGCGATCAGCGCGGTTCAGCCGCTGTTTTCCCGCCAGGATCTGAGTGAGGCCGAAAAGATGGAGCGTGCCGCCGAGGTGCTGAATGCCATGCGGTTCGGCAGCGATGGCTATATCTTCGGCTACGGCAGTGATGGTGTGACCAAAATCCATGGGGGTAATGCCAAACTGATCGGCACCAATATGCTGGATTTCCGTGATGCCAACGGGGTCACCCTGATTCGCGACCTGGTCACTGAAGCCAAAAACGGTGGCGGCTATGTTGAGTATGTCTGGGACAAGCCGGACACCGGCACCAAGGCGCCCAAGCTGAGCTATGCCGAGATGGTACCGGGGCGTGATCTGCTGCTGGGTACCGGCTTCTATATAGATGATATCGATGCTGCGGTGGCACAGCTTGAAAACCAGGTGCGCTCATCGGTCAATGCGACACTGGGTATTATCGGCCTGTCAGCCCTGATCCTGCTGGTATTGGTATCACTGGTGACCCTGTATGTCGCGCAGCGTATGGTACGCCCGTTGCAGCAAACCGCGGCGGCTTTGAAGGATATTTCGCGCGGTGAAGGTGATCTGACACAGCGCCTGCCGGTTGCAACGGATGATGAAGTCGGTGATGTGGCGCGGGGCTTTAATGACTTTGTTGAAAAAATCCAGCAGCTGGTACGCGAAGTGCAAACCGCGGTGCGCTCATTGAGTCAGTCCACAGAATCGATGAAGCATGTGGTCAGCCAGACCCACCAGGATGCCCATAAGCAGAAAGGTGAAACCTCTCAGGCCGCCGCCGCCATTCATGAAATGGCGGCAGCAGTACAGCAGGTGGCCGGCAGTGCTGCACAGGCGGCCGATGCCGCCCGTGAGGCCGATGGCGAGTCGGTCAATGGCCAGAATGTGGTTGAACACACCATCGAATCGATCAACCGTCTGGCGGATGATGTAAACCGCTCGGCAGACGTCATCGCCAGCCTCGGCACCGATGCCGATCAGATCGGCACAGTGATCAACGTCATCTCCTCCATTGCTGAGCAGACCAACCTGCTGGCACTCAACGCTGCAATCGAAGCGGCTCGGGCCGGAGAACAGGGGCGCGGTTTCTCGGTGGTTGCCGACGAAGTGCGCACCCTGGCAACCCGTACTCAACAGAGCACGGATGAAATTCAGCGCATGATCGAACGGTTGCAGTCCGGTGCACGCAGTGCAGTCAGCGAGATGCAAAGCTCGCAGGCGCAAAGTCGCGATACCATTGAGCGGGCTGATGAGGCGCGCAGCTCGCTGCAGCAGATCACCCACTCGGTCAGCACCATCACCGAAATGAACACCCAGATCGCAAGTGCAGCGGAAGAGCAGACTGCCGTGGCTGACGAGATCAGCAAAAGCGTACAGCAGATTGCCGATATCGCTGACAAGGCCACGCACAATGCGGAAGAGCTGGCCGGCACCGCCAGCCAGATGGGCGAGCTGGAAGCACGCCTGAACCAGCTGGTATCCCGTTTCAGGGTATAACCCGCGCCGCAGTAATCATCTATCCCCCGTTGACTGAACCGCCCACACCCTGGGCGCGTATCAGTCAACGGGGGATTTTTTATGCGCGCATGTCACTACATACTGTTATCAGCCATACTGCTGCTGGGCATGCTGCCAGCAACCGGTCGGGCCGCTGCCTTGCCTGCGGGCCAGACCCCGCTTGATCTGTACGGCGCTGAGGCGCTCTATACGGTTGAGCGCAAGGGTAAAACCATCGGTCATTATCGATTGCAGTTCGATCAGCAACCTGATCAGCTGCAGGTGCATGTCGAGATGGTGTTGCAGATAAGGGTGTTGGCACTGTTTAACTACCGCTTTGAATACACGGCCAGCGAGCAGTGGTCGGCCGATGGGCAGCTGCAGCAGCTCAGTGTCAGCATTGATAACGACGGCAAGCGGACACAGCATCGCATCGAGCGCCAGAACAATCAGCTGTGCCGTGTTGAGGCTGCAGGCTGTGATCTGCTGGGTCAGCAACTGCTCACTTCAAACCATTGGCACCCACACCTGCCGCAACAACAACAGCTGCTGAACACATTGACCGGTCAGGTCAGTCAGCTGAATGTTACCGATCTTGGACGTGAAACCCTGTCGTTTGGCAACGATTCAATAGTGGCCACTCACTACCAGTTGGGAGGTGATCTGGACGATACTCACAGCTGGTACGATCAAAACGGCCGCTGGCTGGGCATGGAGTTCAGTGCCCGCGACGGCAGCCGCATCCGTGTGCGGTTACAGCCTGAATCGGCCTATTTGGCGCGTAAGGAGGCACCATGAATATCAGCGGAATTCCGCGCTGGCCCCTGGTCTGGATTACCGGTGCCGGTACCGGCATTGGTCGGGCCACGGCCCTAAGGCTGGCAGAGCAGGGCAGTGATGTAGTGATCAGTGGGCGTCGGCTTGAAGTGTTGCAGCAGGTGGCGGATGACGCCAAAAGTGCCGGTTACATCGGGCGTATCCTGCCGCTGGCGATGGATGTCACTGAGCTCGGTGCCAACCAGCAGGCGCTGGACCGGATCGAGGCACAATGGCGCCTGCCTGATCTGGTGATCTTCAATGCCGGCAACCACCAGCCGATGCCACTGGATCAGCTCTCGGTCGAAACCTGCCGTGACCTTATGGAGATCAATTTCCTGGCCGTAATGGCGGGGCTGGAGGCGGTGATTCCACGCATGCGCGCGCGGGGGCAGGGGCAAATCGCCTGTGTCGCTTCACTCGCGGGCTACCGTGGTCTGCCCACCGCTGCCGCCTATGGCGCCAGCAAGGCGGCGCTGATCAATGCCTGTGAGGCGCTGGCGATTGAGATGCAGGGCAGTGGGGTACAGTTGCAGGTGGTCAACCCCGGCTTTGTGCGTACCCCGCTGACAGACCTGAACGAATTCGAGATGCCCCAGCTGATCAGCCCGGAAGAGGCCGCCTACCAGCTGGTAAAAGGGCTGGGTAGTCGCCGCTTTGAAATCCGATTTCCAAGCGGCTTCGCCCGTACGCTGGCACTGTTGCGCATGCTACCCTACTGGCTCTACTTCAAACTGATCAAACGCGGCACGGGGCTTTGACTGCATTGACCAACACTGAAGCCATCAGTACAGAAACCGGCGCCGCCGAACTGCAGGCCCGGCACTACGCCGAAACCTTCGCCGGCTTGACGCCTGATCGGGTGGATTACCTGTGCACATTGCTGGCGGATGAGGTGCACTTTCGTGACCCTTTCAATGACCTTTACGGCCCGGCATCGGTCAAGGCGCTGTTGAACGACATGTTCGAGCGCACCGGCAAGCCCGGCTTTGAACTGCTGGAAGTGTGCTGGCACGAAGCCAACCGCTGCGCTTGGCTGCGCTGGCAGTTTGCCGCTCAGGTGCCGGTGATTGGTGAATTGAAAGTGGAAGGCAGCAGCCGTATCCGGCTGGATGAAACGGGCAGGGTGGCCGAACACCTGGACTACTGGGACAGTGCCCCAGTTTACCTGCAGCTGCCGCTGATCGGGTCACTGCTGCGGCGGATCAAGCGCAAAATGGCACTGCCGCCGGCACAGTGATCCGGGCTAGTCCTGCTTGCGAAAGGCGCTCAGTGGCAGCGAAAGTTTCTGCCAGCGCCCCAGCAGCTCAAGCAACAGGAACGCGCGTTTCTCGCCGTCATACTCCAAAAATACCGCATTCAGGTTGCTGAATGGGCCTTCTTCAATGCGTACCGGTTGCTGTGGCTCAAGGTTGTGCAGTTCGGCCTGCACACGCATCCGATCACGCAGGTTCTCAATCACATCATCCGGCACTACGGCAGGCTTGTCGCCAAAGGTCAGAATGCGCGCCACGCCGCGGGTAGAGCGAATCGGCCGCCAGTTGCTGGTCAGCTCCGACAACTCAATAAACACATAACCCGGAAACAGCGGTTCAACTTTCTCGACCCGCTTGCCGCCGCGTATACGCTCCACCTTAATGGTGGGGCAAAACACCTCAAAGCCCTGATTCTGCAACTCCTGTGCCGCGCGCTCAGCTTGGCCCGGCTTGGACTGCACCACATACCATCTGAAATCCGTCATCGGGCACCTCGCTTGAACCGTTTTTTATTCTACCAATGGAGAGTCGAAACAGCAGGCACTATATTGAAACGGCTGTATGACGGCTGTAATTGCAAAGCTGTCGGGGGGCGGTATGATAGCCCACGCCATATATAATGCGTGCCGGTACAAAACAAGGCAGGGGTGTTGAGGATTGCCCGAGAGAACCTCCGGGCGGTAGCGTGTCTGAAACGCCTCAAGGTGCGTAGGTACAGGATGCACAGGCAAAAGGAACTGCCAGATGAAGATTGATCACCACGGCGCTCAGGATGGCGTCACCGGCTCATGCCACCAGCTGCACATTGATGACACCACCAGCCTGCTGATCGACTGCGGCCTGTTTCAGGGCGGCGAAGCGGGCAACGGCAACAGCCGCGAACGTCACAACATCGATTTTGATATCAGCCGCGTCAGGGCACTGATCGCCACCCACGTACACATCGACCATGTGGGCCGCATCCCCTGGCTGCTGGCCGCCGGCTTTGACGGGACCATCATCTGCTCTCAGCCCTCGGCCAAACTGCTGCCACTGGTGCTGGAAGACGCCTTCAAGCTGGGCATCAGCCGCGACAAGGCACAAGTCGAACGCTACCTGACGGAAATCGAGTCACGCATCATCGCGCTGCCGTACAAGCAGTGGTTCACCCTGTCGGATACGCCGGAACACACAGTACAGATCAGGCTGCAGCGCGCCGGGCATATTCTTGGCTCTGCCTATGTTGAGGTTGACGTCAGCCAGCCAAGTACAAAAGAAAGTACAAAGCAAAGCAGGCGCATCGTATTCTCCGGCGATCTGGGCGCGAGTCACACGCCGCTGTTGCCGGCCCCGAAAGCGCCGTACAAAGCCGATATTCTGGTGCTTGAAAGCACCTATGGCGATCGTAACCACGAGAGCCGCGCCACGCGCAAACACCGGCTCAAGGCAGCGATCGAGCGCGCACTGCACAACAACGGCACCGTCCTGATCCCGGCCTTCAGCATCGGCCGTACTCAGGAGTTGCTGTACGAATTGGAAGAGCTGCTCAACGGCGAACTGCCGGTCATCCTCGACTCGCCACTGGCGTCAAGGTTCACCGCCGCCTACCGTGAGCTGAAACCCTTCTGGGATGACGAAGCCCACACCCGGCTCAAGCAGGGCCGCAAGCCACTGGCCTTCGACACCCTGCTGACGGTCGACAGCCACCACGAACACCTGAAAATGGTGCACCACTTGGCCCAGTCCGGCCGCCCGGCCATCGTTATCGCCGGCAGCGGCATGTGCAACGCCGGTCGCATCGTCAACTACCTCAAGGCGATGCTGGGCGACGAACGCCACGATGTATTATTTGTGGGCTACCAGGCCGAAGGCACACCGGGGCGGGATATACAGCAATACGGCCCGCAAGGCGGCTGGGTTGAACTCGATGGCGAGCGCTACACCATCCGCGCCCGCGTCGAAACCATCGGCGGCTACTCCGCCCACGCCGATCAGCAGGGACTGGTTAGCTTCGTCAAGGGCATGCGGCACAAACCGCGCGAGATACGGCTGGTGCATGGGGACAAGGGCGCGAAGCAGGCGTTGAAAGAAACGTTGCAGGGTGTTTGTCCGAAGGGTACTGAGTTTCGTACATGAAGGCACAGCACTTTGAACCTCTTGAACGCATCAGAGGCGCAGATCATGATTAAAATTCTCAATGTCCATTACACAAGCCAATCATCGATTACACTTGAGTTCTCTGATGGCACAACGGCTGTTTTCGATCTGCAGAAGTACCTGTCGGAGCATGAAGGTACGCTGCTGCAGCAGCTGTACGATACAGCCTACGCGCAGAGACTATTTATCGACTGCGGCGCCTTATGCTGGCCAAATGGCCTGGAACTGTCACCAGCCAGGTTGTATGAGTACACACACGCAAAAAAGGTAGCCTAGTCTGATCCCATGCGCCTAACCCCACACGCCATACACGCCATCTTCGGCGCAGACGTTGAAGGAATTCTACTCTGACCTCAATTTCCCGCATCATCGAGCTTGCCCGTGCAAACCCCAACATTGCAGTGTTGTGGCTCTACGGCTCTCGCGCCAAGGGCACGGAGCAGGCAAACAGCGATTATGATTTGGCGGTGGCATTCAACCACTTCCCGGAAAACTCCTGGGCTCGCCGTCTCCAGCCGGAACTATTGGCAATGGAATGGGCCGATGAATTGGGTGTTGCCGAGGGCGTGATATCCGTTGCAGACATCAACCACGTCCCACTGCCGCTGGCATTGAGCATCATCACCACCGGCAAAGCGTTAATGGTGAAAGACAGTCTGCGCCTGGCCAAGGAAGAAAACCGGATTACCTCAATGTGGGAGATCGACCATGAATACCACCGGCGTCATTACGGATAAGATCTACTGCGATGCCATGCGTGAACACCTGGCCCGGCTGGAGGAAGAGTTCACCGAGATTGAAGCCCTGGCTGCCGCGAACAGATTTACGCCTCTGGTATATCGCGCGACCGAACGGAATCTCCAGCTGCTAATCGAAGCCTGCATCGGTACAGCCAAGCAGGCAATCAAAAGCAAAGGACAAGTAGTACCCAGTGATGCGCGTCAGGCATTCGATCTGTTGCGGCAGCAGGGGGAGGACGCAGGAAAGCTGGAGTGGCCTAAAGTGATCGGTATGCGTAATGCGCTGGTGCACGATTACCTGAACATTGAATCAGCGCGGATTATGGACGTAATCAATGGCCGCCTTCATCATGACCTGTTCGCATTTGTACGGCACTTGATAGGATAGGCAAGTTTACTCTGACCCCAATTTCTGCTCCAATTTCTGCATGATGCTTAACCCTTTACACTGAACTAGAGGCAACGGAATGCCTACCGTAATACCAGGCTTTCTGGAGGTATGAAATGAGTGGTTTTACAGGTAAAAACGTTCACTTTGACGATACATATCTCCATGTTGAGCTTGAAGACGGTCGTATCATCTCAACTCCAATGAAATGGTATCCGGAGCTGGAGGCAGCACCGGTAAAGGTAATCCGTGATTACTGCTTCATTTGTGACGGCACCGGCATAGAGTGGCCCGCAATCGACTACCACCTCAGCATTGAGGCAATGCTCAAAGGGCCCCCGCAACCAAACGAAATAACTGCCGCTGCCATGCAGGAGTTGCTGGCAGGTAAAGGGCATAGTACCGAGTCGCTGGACTGTCTGAAGGAATTCTACTCTGGTCCCAATTTTTCAAACACCGAGATCAAGAGCTTCTCAGGGCAAGACGCGCTGGACATCCAGAAGGCGATGAGAGATGAGTAAATGAATTCTACTCTGACACCAACTCCTCAGCCCTACTCGTCATCCACACTGTTGGCCAGTTTGGCGCATGCCGTACAAGAAGAGCTAGAGAAAAAACGCAAGCTCGGTCACTACTACGTGACCGATGAAAACGGTCGTATCGTTTTCAAAGGAGATGATGCACCTGCAGCAGAAACACACGCCGGCGAGTGAAAAAATCATGTATGCAGTAGAGTTTGAAGCCGACATCAATCACCCATGCGCCTAACCCCACACGCCATACACGCCATCAAATCCGCCGTTAACGCCATCTTCGGCACAGACGCTGAAGTCATACTGTTCGGCTCGCGCACAGATGACAATGCCAAGGGTGGTGATATTGACCTTATGATAAAAGTGGCACACACCGTCGAACACCCCGCCTGGGATGTTGCCCGGCTGCAAGCCAGCATTATCAGGCAACTGGGTGAGCGCAAAATCGATGTGGTTTTGGATACGCCCGATACACCCAAAGCGGCCATTCACCGGATCGCCGAAGAAACAGGAATAACCTTGTGAATGCCCCAAGCGCAATGCAGGAACGACTGAGCTTTCTGACCCGTGTGGTCGACAAAGAAATTCGCCACCTAGACTACGCGGCGCAGCAAGTATTTAACGATGCGCTGACATATGAAGCGATCGAATCGCTCGATACAAAACCGGAGCTTGCATTACGTGTTGAAGCCTTCACCAGTCGCTTCTGCCGCCTGCAAGACACGTTAGGCGATAAATTGCTGCCTGCATTGCTAAAAGCGCTTGGCGAGCCAGACCGGGCCTTGCTGATCAACCTGGACAAAGCCGAAAAATATGGTTGGCTTGAATCCACCGACCAGTGGGTAGCACTGCGTCAGCTGCGTAATCAGATGATTCACGAATACATCGAAAACGCCCGCACCCTGTACGATGCCATAAGCACAGCAGCTGCGAATATCGATATGCTCAAGCGGTTTGCTGACAAGTTGGTTGAACAAGCCACAGCATTGAACTGATGACAATGCAGATGAATTCTACTCTGACCCCAATTTACCCATGCGCCTGACCCCTAATCAGCAACAGATCATCGTCACCACGCTGCGCCGTTACTTCGGCCAGGACAGCCGCATTCTGTTGTTCGGGTCGCGTGTGGATGACAACGCCCGCGGTGGTGACATCGATCTCTACATCGAGCCGGAAATGACGGATGCAGACCAGCTGGTCGATGCCAGGCTCAACGCCATGGCTGAACTGCATAGGCTGTTGGGTGAACAGAAAATCGACCTGGTCATCAACCGCCATCACAGTACCGGCCTGCCGATATTCCGCGTGGCACAGGAAACAGGGATCGCCTTGTGAAAGCCGATATCGCCTACAAAGGTGCGCTTGACATCTGCAACACTCATGCAGAACGATTGAATTGGGCCATGACCGAGCTAAAGCCCCATGTCCCGCTGACACCGGAAAAGCGGGCGCAACTGACACCACTGGAACTGGCCATCGTTGACCAGTTCATCGTGCGCTTTTCCAAGCTACAGGATGCCATGGGCGCTAAACTGCTACCTGCGGTACTGGAGCTGACCCAAGAGCAGGGCGAGCTAAGTGCATTTATTGACAAGCTGAACCGGCTTGAAAAAATTGGCGCCATAGAATCCGCCAACGAATGGCTGCAACTGCGAGAAATGCGTAACCAGTTTGCGCACGACTACCCCGAAGAGTCCGACATACAGGCCAGCCTGCTGAATAAAGCTCTCAGGCTAAGCGAGCGGATGCTGGTCATCTTGAAGGGTGTCAGCAACTTTGCAGAGCGTTACCAGCAGTAAATTTTACTCTGCCCCAGCTTTCTACGGACCAACACATGAACATCACCATCGCCGGCACCGGCTATGTGGGCCTATCCAACGCTGCATAACGGCCCACTCCATACACCCGCCCAAAAGAAAGGAAGCGCCCGCAGGCGCGTGAACTGATTCAATGACCAAGAAAGTACTTACCGTATTCGGCACCCGTCCAGAAGCAATCAAAATGGCACCGCTGGTGCATGCACTTGCAGCCGACAACCGCTTTGATGCCAAAGTCTGTGTTACCGCCCAACACCGCGAAATGCTGGATCAGGTGTTGGGGCTGTTTGAGATCACACCCGACTATGACCTTAACATCATGAAGCCGGGACAGAGCCTGAACGATGTCACCACCGCCATTCTGACCGGTATGAAGCCTGTACTGGATGAGTTCAAGCCTGATGTGGTGCTGGTTCATGGTGATACGGCTACCACCTTTGCTACGGCGTTGGCAGCCTACTATCAGCAGATTCCTGTTGGGCATGTGGAAGCAGGGCTGCGAACCGGCAATATCTATTCACCCTGGCCTGAAGAGGCAAACCGCAAACTGACAGGTGCCATTACCCGCTATCACTTTGCCCCTACGGATACGTCCAAAGCCAACCTGCTGGCTGAAAACGTTGCGGCGGATCAGATCAGCGTCACCGGCAACACGGTCATTGATGCCTTGTTTTGGGTGCGTGACAAAATCAACAGCGACGCCGAGCTGAGCCAGTCGCTGGCCAGCCAATACCCAATGCTGGACCCATCCAAACGCATGATTCTGGTAACGGGGCACCGCCGTGAAAGCTTCGGTGGTGGCTTTGAGCGTATTTGCGAAGCACTATGCCGCATTGCGGTTGAGCATCCTGACTGCCAAATCATCTACCCCGTGCACCTCAACCCGAATGTTCAGGAGCCGGTCAACCGTTTGCTCAAGGGTGTGGATAACATTCATCTGATTGAGCCGCAGGATTACCTGCCGTTTGTCTACCTGATGACACACGCAAGCCTTATATTGACTGATTCTGGCGGTATCCAGGAAGAGGCCCCCTCACTGGGCAAGCCGGTTCTGGTCATGCGAGAGACTACAGAGCGCCCAGAAGCGGTTCAGGCCGGTACTGTCAAACTGGTAGGTACAGATGTCGATAGAATTTGCCGGGAAGTCAAACAACTGTTGACTGATGAAGCCGCCTATCAGCACATGAGCAAGGCGCATAACCCTTACGGCGATGGGCAAGCCTGTCAGCGTATTCTGAACGCTCTTGGCTGAGCCCCAACCAATTTTGCGATCACACCGCGTTATAAGGACACTTCATGCAATTTAACACCATCTCCGTTATTGGCCTGGGATATATAGGCCTGCCGACAGCAGCTGTATTTGCTTCACGCAAAATCAAGGTCGTCGGTGTCGATGTCAATCAGCATGCGGTCGATACCATCAATCGGGGTGAAATACATATTGTTGAGCCGGACCTTGATATGGTCGTGCATGCGGCGGTGAGTGAGGGTTACCTGAAGGCTACAACCACGCCAGAGCCTGCAGAGGCGTTTTTGATAGCGGTACCCACCCCTTTCAAAAAAGCCAGCGAACAGGAAGGGCAGGTACCTGAGCCTGATCTGTCATATATCGAGGCGGCCAGTAAAGCCATTGCACCTGTGCTAGCCTCTGGAAACCTCGTCATACTGGAGTCCACTTCGCCCGTAGGCGCGACCGAAAAAATGGCAGAATGGCTGGCAGAAGCACGCCCGGATCTGACTTTCCCGCAGACCCATGGTGAAGGCTCGGATATTCGTATTGCCCACTGCCCAGAACGTGTACTGCCAGGCCATGTGCTGCGTGAGCTGGTACAGAACGACCGTGTGGTTGGGGGCATGACGCCCAAATGCTCAGAGCAGGCCTGTGCGCTCTACAAAACTTTTGTGGAAGGCGAGTGTGTCGTGACCAATGCCCGCACCGCAGAAATGGCCAAGTTGACGGAAAACAGCTTCCGCGATGTGAACATCGCCTTTGCCAATGAGCTTTCCATTATTTGTGACGAGCTGGATATCAATGTATGGGAGCTGATCGCGCTGGCAAACCGCCATCCGCGTGTAAACATTCTTCAGCCCGGTCCCGGTGTCGGCGGCCACTGCATAGCCGTTGACCCCTGGTTTATTGTAAGTAAAACCCCTGAACAGGCGCGACTGATTCGCACTGCCCGTGAAGTGAATGACAGTAAGCCGGAATGGGTGATCAATAAGGTCAAACTGGCAGTGGCTGAATACCTGCAGGAAAACCCGGATAAAACAGCCAAGGATGTCACTATTGCTTGCTATGGCTTGGCATTTAAAGCGGATATTGATGATTTGCGTGAAAGCCCCGCGCTGGCGATTACACAGAAAATTGCAGCAGAGCATCCGGGCAAGGTGCTGGCGGTTGAACCTAATATCAAAATGTTGCCTGCAACGCAGAAAGATCAGTTTGAACTGGTGTCCAGTGCGACGGCAGATGCATCAGCCGCCATTAAAGTGCTGCTGGTCGATCATCAAGAGTTCAAACAACAGGCTGCTTCGAGCTTGGATCAAACCTACAAAGTTATTGATACAAGAGGAATTTTCTAAGATGAAACTCCTCGTCACTGGCGGTGCCGGCTTTATCGGCTCGGCGGTTATCCGCCACATCATCCAGAACACTCAGGATAGCGTCGTCAATGTCGACAAGCTCACCTATGCAGGCAACCTTGAAAACCTGCGTGAAGTCGTCAGTTCTGACCGTTATGATTTCGAGCAGGTGGATATTTGTAACCGCACCGAGTTGGAGCGGGTGTTTGCCGAGCATCAGCCCGATGTCATCATGCACCTGGCCGCTGAAAGTCATGTAGACCGCTCCATCGATGGCCCGGCTGCGTTCATCGAAACCAACATTGTCGGCACTTATACCTTGCTGGAAGTCGCACGCAGCTATTGGCAAGGGCTGGACGATGTTCGCAAACAGGCATTCCGCTTCCACCATATCAGCACAGATGAAGTCTACGGCGACCTGCCGCATCCGGCAGAAGCGGATGATGCAACCCAGCACCTGTTCACTGAAACGACTGCCTATGCCCCCAGCAGCCCATACTCGGCCAGCAAAGCCAGCTCAGATCATCTGGTACGTGCCTGGATGCGCACCTATGGCTTCCCGGTACTGGTGACCAACTGCTCCAACAACTACGGGCCGTATCACTTCCCGGAAAAGCTGGTGCCGTTGATGATCCTCAATGCGCTGGAAGGCAAGCCACTGCCGGTCTACGGCAAGGGCGACCAGATCCGTGACTGGCTCTATGTGGAAGACCACGCGCGCGCACTGTATAAGGTGGTTACCGAAGGCAAAGTAGGCGAAACGTACAACATCGGCGGCCATAACGAAAAGCAGAACATCGAAGTGGTCCACACCATCTGCGATATCCTGCAGGAGCTTGCCCCGGCTGAAACAAGCTACCGCGACCTGATCACGCACGTTCAAGACCGCCCCGGCCACGACCGCCGCTACGCCATCGACGCCAGCAAAATCCAGCGCGAGCTGGGCTGGCAACCGGAAGAAACCTTCGAGTCCGGCATCCGCAAAACCGTGCAGTGGTATCTCGACAACCTGGAATGGTGCCGCCGCGTGCAGGATGGCACCTACCAGCGTGAGCGCCTTGGGCAGCTCTGATAGCAACTCATTCCGTCACAAGGACAGACCATGAAAGGCATTATCCTCGCCGGTGGTTCCGGCACCCGTTTGTATCCGATCACCAAAGGCGTGTCCAAGCAGTTGCTGCCGATCTACGACAAGCCGATGATCTATTACCCGCTCTCGGTACTGATGCTGGCGGGCATCCGTGACATCCTGATCATCTCCACCCCCGAAGACCTGCCCAACTTTGAAAAACTGCTAGGCGATGGCAGCAACTTTGGCATTCAACTCAGCTACGCCGAACAGCCCAGCCCGGACGGTTTGGCGCAGGCCTTTATCATCGGTGAAGAATTCATCGGTGATGACAGCGTATGCCTGGTACTGGGCGACAACATCTTCTACGGTCAGGGCTTTTCGCCCAAGCTGAAACAGGCGGCTGCCCGCACGTCCGGCGCGACCGTATTCGGCTATCAAGTTAAAGACCCTGAACGTTTTGGCGTGGTCGCTTTCGATGAAAACAACAAGGCGATATCCATTGAAGAAAAGCCCGAACAACCCAAGTCCAACTATGCCGTGACCGGCCTCTACTTCTACGACAACGACGTGGTGGAAATCGCCAAGCAGGTAAAACCCTCACACCGTGGCGAGCTGGAAATTACCAGCGTCAACCAGGCTTACCTTGAACGCGGCGATTTGAACGTAGAGCTGCTGGGCCGTGGCTTTGCCTGGCTGGACACCGGCACCCATGAAAGCCTGCTGGAAGCCGCGCAGTTTGTTGAAACCATCGAAAAGCGACAAGGCTACAAGGTTGCTTGTCTCGAAGAGATCGGCTTTAACAACGGATGGCTCACCAAAGAGCAGTTGAAAGAGCAGGGCGCCGCGCTCAGCAAAAATAGCTATGGCCAGTATTTGATGGCACTTGCGGGTGAAAAATCGTGATTCCTGTAACGAAGCCCTATCTGCCAGATCGGGAAAAGCTAAATAAATATCTGGATGGCATTTATGAGCGACAGTGGCTCACCAATAATGGCCCGTTGGTGCAAGAGCTGACCCGGCGACTGGAAGAATACTTGCGTGTGGACAACCTGCTCTTGGTGTCCAACGGCACTTTGGCGTTACAAATTGCATATCGCGCACTGGGTATTGCCGACAGTAACCGTTATTCTACACCTGAAGCGATCACGACTCCCTTTACCTTTATAGCGACCGCAAGCTCACTTAAATGGGAGGGTGTGCAACCGGTTTTCGCGGATATTGACCCGGAAAGCTGGTGCCTGAACCCTGTGGAAATCGAAGCGGCAATCACGCCCAATACTCGCGCGATTGTGCCTGTGCATGTGTTTGGTAATGCCTGTGATGTGGAAGCGATTGACAGTATTGCTGCTCGCCACAGTTTAAAAGTGGTGTATGACGCCTCGCACGCCTTTGGTGTCAGGTTTAAACAACAGAGCCTGCTTAGCTATGGTGACGCCGCAACCCTGAGTTTTCATGCCACCAAGCTGTTTCACACCATCGAAGGCGGTGCGATCGTTTTCAAGCACAAAGAAGACCTTGAGCGTGCCAAAAAGCTGATCAACTTTGGCATTACCGGCCCGGAACGCATTGAAGAGCTGGGTATTAATGCCAAGATGAATGAATTCCAGGCGGCGATGGGCTTGTGTTTGCTGGATGAGATAGAGGCTAACCTCCATGCGCGTGCGGCTGTAAAAGCTCGTTACGATGAGTGTTTGCCATCTTCACTTCAGCGGCAAAAGCGACACGCAGAAGCTAGCGTAAACCATGCCTATATGCCGGTAGTTTTTGAATCAGAGACACAGGCATTAGCGGTAAAAAAAAGACTAAGTGAATTCGGCATCACAGCTAGGCGCTATTTTTACCCGTCGCTTGATCAGGTAAATCTTGGTATTAGTTCGGAAAAATCCATGTGCGTTTCTCGTGATATTGCAAGTCGCATTCTGTGCTTGCCAGTTTATGCTGAATTATCCGAGTTGGACCAAAAAAGTATTGTAAATATGATCTTGAATGGCTTGGGTCTTTGACGCACGTCTTTGATAAGAGGTTCGATCCTAATTTATATGGGTTTTCTTATGAATGTTTTTTTTGTAACTGACAACAGGAAGTGGTTCAGTTTTTTAGACGCTTGGAGAAAAAAAAGGACGGAAAAAATTGCAATTTTTTGTTCCCCGAAAGGGGTGTCTTTATTCAAAGATGAAATTGATAGCGGTCTTATTTCTGAGTTGGACATAACGTCAAGCTATAGATCTCTTTGTGAGGAATTTGACCTGGGGGTTTCATGCCACTGTAAGCAGATTTTTCCTGAAGCCCTTGTTAGTGTTATACCGTGTTTTAATTTTCATCCTGGCTTAAATCCTCATAATCGAGGTTGGTTTCCACAAGTTTTCTCAATAATAAATGGTAAACCGGTTGGTGCTACACTGCACAGAATGGATAAAGAAATAGACCATGGCCCGGTTATAGATCAAGTAGAGGTAGATGTTAGAGATTGGGATACATCAAAGTCAGTCTATGATCGTGTTCTATCTGAAGAGTTTAAGTTGTTTAATAAGTGGATCGATAGGCTTATAAGATTTGAATATGAAGAAAAAAAATTGGATTCGGTTGGGAACTACAACTCAATCACCGATTTTAAAAAACTTTGTGAGATAGATCTCCAAAAAAAAGTTACTTTTAAAGAAGCTATAGATTATTTGCGGGCAATGACATTTGATGGTTATGATAATGCTTTTTTTGAGGGAGATGATGGTAAAAATATTTTTGTGTCTATAAATATCAAGATTAAGTGAATGAAGATTCTTCATATTGCTTCAGATAACAAGTTTATAGATCAGGCTTATACAGTTTTTGAGAAAGCATTTCCAGAAAGTAATAACTTTATAATCATATCGAAATCAAAAAATCTAAAATATGCCAAGCTAAAAAAATACAGCCATATAAAGTATACAGTCTCGCAGATAAGAAGACCGCGAGTCGGAAAACCAGAATATAAAAAATATGATTTAGTAATTTTCCATTCATTTGGCGATCTGTTATACCCAGAAATATTCAATGTTCCTGATGAATTATCAACAGTATGGATTGGGTGGGGTTATGATTATTATGATTTAATTGATAATCCAACTAATCTATTGCTGGGTGAAACAAAAAAGGTTGCTGCACAAAGCTATAAATCGATAATTCGATCGACAATTAGTAAGGTGCTTCGGGTTGCATTTAAATTCGCTGGTATTTCCAAGTCCAGGGAAAAGGCTATAGAAAGACTTTCGTTTTTTTCACCCGTTCTTCCGAATGAATACGACATGGTGCTAAGGTCCCGTAACTGGCAGAGCTTCCCGGAACATGCGCGCTGGAATTACGGTACCATGGAAGATCATCTCATTAAAGGTTTTGAAGGCGAGCAGATAGATGGCAATGCAATCCTGGTTGGCAATAGTGCTTCATTGACCTGCAATCATAAAGAAACATTTGATTTCCTGGTTAAAATAGGTGTTGAAAATCGTAAAGTTATAGCGCCGCTCAGCTATGGCGATACAGTATATGGTGAAAAGATTATAGCGCTGGGTAAAAAATATTTCGGTTCGGACTTTAATCCGTTGAAAGACTTTATGCCTATTCAAGATTATGTAGCTACTATCAAGCAATGTGGTTATGTGATTATGAATCATAAACGCCAGCAAGCGGTCGGTAATATTGTAATCATGTTGTATCTGGGTGCGCGTGTATTCTTGCGTGAAGAGAACCCGACATTTCCGTTTCTTAAAGATTTAGGCGTTGAGATTTCATCAGTACAAGAACTGGAAAAAGACATTTCACTGTTAGACACACCGCTATCCACTGAAGAAAAAGAGCGCAATAAGCGGTTAGTGAGTGATTACTGGTCAAGAGAGTCCGGTATTGCTCGTACAAAGGCGCTTGTAGCGCGTGCATTGAGCCTTGCAAATAAAAGCAATCGTATGCCAAGAGGCAGTGTGTGAGCGTTAAAAAACAAGCCCTGGGCGGAGTAAAGTGGACAACCGCCTCAATGTTCATCGTTACTGCACTTCAGTTCGCCCAGATGGCCATATTGGCTCGTTTTCTGGACCCGGCTGACTTCGGATTAATGGCCGTAATGATGGTTGTTATAGGCTTCAGCCAAGCGTTCCAAGATATGGGCATCAGTAATGCGATCATACAGCGCCAGCACATCACTCACACGCAGCTTTCCAGTTTGTACTGGTTGAACATTGCTTCTGGTGTAGTGCTTTGCCTCATTGTGCTAGCGATCTCGCCGCTTGTGGCGGACTTTTATGACGAGCCCAGAATCACCGGCCTGATGGCCATACTGTCTAGCGTGTTCGTGCTGGTGGCAATAGGAAACCAGTACAGGGTGTTGTGCCAGAAAGAGCTGGATTTCTGCACTATGGAAACTATCAATATTGTTGCCGCTATCGCTGCACTTGCAGTTGCTATAACTCTTGCGGTTCAAGGCGTTGGTGTGCTCACACTGGTCGTTGCCATGCTTACTCAGGCAGGGTTGGCAAGTGCGCTGTTTCTCTGGGTTGGTTTGCGCCACTATCACAAACCTTCTCTGGTCTATCGGCATTCTGAGCTGGGCGGTTTTTACGGGTTTGGTCTTTATCAGATGGGAGAGCGGTCGATCAATTACATCAGCGCCAATGCCGATAAGCTTATGATCGGTAAGTTGGTGGGAATGAATGCGACAGGTTTTTACAACCTCGCATGGCAGTTGATCATCTTTCCTTTGGCCAAAATCAACCCGATCGTCAATAAAGTGGCTTTCCCGGTTTACTCCAAGCTTCAGAACGACCCCGCTGCACTGAATCGTTATTACAGTTTCAATGTTAAAGCTCTCTCTATTATCACTATGCCGCTTCTGGCATTTCTGCTGTTCTTCTCTCAAGAAGTGGTGCGAGTTGTCTTCGGTGAGGGGTGGAGTGCTACAGCGGATTTGCTGCCCGCGCTTGCGCTGGTAGGAATTATGAAAGCCCTGGGCAATCCGGGTGGTGCCATTATTCTCGCACTGGGGCGAGCGGATGTCGGCTTCTGGTGGAACGTTATCTGGGCTATTTCAATAGTCACTGGGCTGACCATTGGGTTGCTGATCTCTCCATCGGCTCATACCGCTGTTTATGTTCTTCTGGGTTTGTCGTTAACAGTGGGCATGATCTGGCATATGTTGATTGCACGAATCGCAAAAGTTGAATATAGACCCATTGTGAAGCACTTTTTAAAGCTGTTCGTTGTTGTCATGAGTATAGGCTGGCTAGGTACATCACTAACAGATCTGATCGGCGTGAGCCATGCGTTACTCCGTATTTTCGTTGGGGGCCTGGTTTGCGCCCTGTTCTATAGCCTCTATCTGTACCTGTTCGAAAAGCCAATGTTTCAAATGCTTAAGAGAAATTCATAAATGCCTGGAATCTACGGTGTAGCAAATAGCAAGAATGCAAAAGCCAACCTCGATAAAATGGCTGATGCCATGTACCTGTATGACCATTTTATACAGGACTCGCTGTTCCATGATGACCATGTGGGCGCTTCGAGAGTACATACCGGTCAGGTTGGTGAAGCAGCAACTCCCGCAAGGCATGGTAACAACGTACTGTGGATTGAAGGCGAAGCCTACAATGTGAGTGGCGTTGCTGATGAACTTGGTTTAGAGGCTACAAGTCTTTCTAATTTACTTCTAGCCGCTGAGACTAGCCAACAGTTGGATAAGTGCCTGAACAGATTGGATGGTTATTTCTGTGCAGCGCTTTACAACGCAGAAACTCGGAAACTTAAGCTAATATCCGATCGCTTCGGCATGCGTTTACTGTACTGGTACCACAAAAATGGCGTATTTGCCTGGGGCAGTGAAGTTAAAGCCATTCTAGCTGTTGAAGGCGTAGATAAAGAGCTGGATCCAACCAGTTATGATTGCTTTATGGACCTTGGCTACCTGATGGGTGAGCACACATGGTTCGAGCACATCAAGCTGATTAAACCGGCAACCGCTATTGAGTACGATTTGGCGACCGACACAGTAAACCAGCACCACTATTGGAAATGGTCTGAGACCAAACCATCAAACCTGACGTTTGATGAGGCGGTAGATGAATTAGGTAAACGGTTCATAGAAGCTGTTCGGCGCCGATTCGACCCAAGCGAACGTATCGGGATTTCCCTTAGTGGTGGGTTGGATTCACGGGCGATTTTTGCGGCTGTTGATCACCTTTATCCGGATTACAAAGGCTATGCCTATACCTTCGGGATTCCCAGTTGTGACGACATTACCATTGCCGAGCAAGTGATCTCGCGCTCAAAAAACTGGCAGCATGAGAAGTTTTACTTTAGTTCAGATAATTGGTTCGAGCCACGTAAAGAGAAAATCTGGAACACCGATGGTATGCAGGACATGATGCATATGCATGGAAGCGAATTTTTACCAGAGGTGTCTCAGCATATGGCTGTTAACCTGAATGGTTATTGTGGGGATGCTATTATCGGTGGAGGCTTTTTGAGCCGTGTACCTTGGAATCAGAGAATTACTGCAGCAACTGCAAAATCATTTTACGGACGTTACGCTGGGTTGACAGATATCGATAGTGAATTTTACAACATCAATTATGTTGAGCCTAATTTGCATATGAATAGGGTGCGGCGGTTTACAGCCTATGGTTCCGTTAACGCCTTGCCTTGGTTGGATCAGCGCAAACCATTCTTTGATAATAATCTTGTGGAACTTATTTTTTCGATTCCTGACGAGTACCGTGCAAATAATCGCTTGTACTCTGTAATGCTGCAGAAATATTTTCCGAAATACTTCCGCGATATCCCGTGGCAACAAACTGGGAAGCCAGCAGCAGTTATACGTAAGCATGGTATCCTACATAGGGCAGTTCGAAAAGGCCTTAGAATCATTAAAAGCAGGATCGGAATAAAGTCTACTATTAGCTATACAGATTATCCTATTTGGATACGTGATAAATCCATTGCTAATCAACTGATATCTCTTCTAAATTATGAAACATCTGAGTATAAAAAATTCACAAACGATGATCTTGTAAAAAAATGGGTTCAGCCACATCTAAATAACAATATTTTAGATTATAGTAGAAAGGTTCTTAGAGCTTCAACAATTGAAATATACTTAAAAAGAGTCAAAGAGATAAAATAGAGCATTCACGGTTTAACAAATTCTCATGTTGAAAGTATAAACACCACACCATATTAAGTCTCTGATTTATTTTAAGTCTATTTAAATTTTTATTTTTATAAGAGGTGTTTCTTGGTTTTTATAGCTTTGTTGCTCTTCCTATTCTCAAACTTACTTTGTTACATCATAGATAAGTCAAAAAATCATCCTTTTATTTTCATATGGTTATTTAATATTCCATTTGTTTTTATGCCAATGCTGTACTGGTATAATCTCAATAGTGAATGGAATTCTTTTATTTTTGAATTTGCAATCTTCGCAACCTTTTGTAATTTGACATATGCGTTACTATCATATCTAAGTGACAAGCTTATTAGGGCTCGAAAATTTAGTTTTAATTTTATGTTCTACGAGGACAGTAAAAATAAAATCGTCTCAAAGTTTCTTTTTTATTGCCTAGTTCTGACCTTTTCTATAGTTGTTTTTACTAACATGCAGACATTACTGTCGCCAAAAAGATCAATCATTACAGTCTTATTGGTTTACATAATAATGTTTACTGCATCTTATATCATCTATTTTTATAACAACACAAAAAGCATGTTCTGGGTTGTTTGTCTGATATGTATCATGTTTGTTTTAATGTTCAAGAGTCGTGGTTCAATTGCATATATGATAATGCCAGTTGTATTTTATTTATTCATCCGTATGGGAGGCTTGAAAAAATATTTATATTTGGTTTTTTCAGGAGCGGTGTTGTTAGCACTGGTTATTTTAATAAAGGCCTACAGATGGTCAAGTGGGGATGGCTCATTAAATATTGATGCGTTTTATGATTTCATAGGATACCATTACTCGATTCTTTTCAGTCAGGGTGATCTTGCATTAATAGTTTACTCAAAATCTGCTTTTGAAATGTGTATGATAGGGTATGAAAACTGCGGTGGTTGGTCAGAATTCAATAAATTCATACATTTAATTTTTCCTTTTGCGGGCGAAGTTAAAAGTACAGCATACCTCATATGGGATTATGTAATAGGTGCATCTGAAATAAGGGGGAGCTTACATGCATTATCCTATGGCATAGCCTTTCTAGACGGCAGTTGGTTTGGCGTGCTTTACTTTGCTTTTTTAGCATTTATACGACAATCTGTTTTGATAATGATCACACGTTATCATTCTATATTTATAATTGGGCCATCGATATATTTTGCATTGTTTTTTTCTAGGGGGAGCGTTTACAATGGTTTTATACCGTTATTCTTTGTTTTAGTTATATCTTTTTTTCTGGTATTTTTTCAGAAAAGTTCATTTATTAAAGAAAGGTTTTAGCGCATTTGTCTTTTCATATATTTTAATTCGGAGATTTTTGACTTTGAATGCTATAATTTTCTATAGATTAGCCAATTACTTGTATCGAAAAAAAATACCTTTATTGCCAGTATTATTTAAATATTTGATATTTTTTGTTTTCAACTCCGTAGTTCCTTATTCTGTCGTTATAGGCAGAAATAGTAAGTTTGCTTATGGTGCGATCGGTGTCGTGATTCATAGCCGTACTGTCATAGGTGATAATGTTATTATAGGACAAAATGTTACTATTGGACGTCAACTTGATCCAAGGGGTGTGCCATCTATAGGTAATGATGTATACATATCTGCTGGCTCTCGTATACTTGGCGATATTAAAGTTGGCAATAATGTTATAATTGGCGCTAATTCTGTTGTTATTAAAGATGTGCCAGATAATTCTATTGTTGCTGGCGTCCCTGCAAAAATAATTAGAACTATAGATCGTAGTATATATGATCTTTTTGAAAATATTTACTGAGATAATAAATGAAGATTGCATTTTTTCAGCCTTACATGGCCAATTGGCGAATTCAATTTCTTGAGTACTTCATTAATAAATCTAAGCATGAAATCATAGTTTATGATGGTGGTTTTTCCAGTAAAAAAGATGATAAATCTGTCACTGGTAATAATGCGGATTTCAATTTTCATAAGTTTATCTCGTTATCTTTTGTTTTTGAGTTCAGAGGGCAGCCATATCCGGTTTATTTTTCGCCATTCCTGTTTTTTCGTTTAATTATAGACAGGCCAGACGTAATAGTTACAGAGGGGGAGATTAATTTTATAAATAATTTCTCAATTTGGCTCTATTGTATACTGTTTGATAAAAAATATGTATGGTGGAGTTTGGGTAAGGTCATCACGAGAAAAAAGAATGTCATAAATAAGTTATTAGACCCTTTTGTGAATTTTTTGTTATTTCGTTCCTCTTGTGTTATGGCGAGGAATAGTCAAGCAAAAAAATATTACCTTGATAAGGGTATTCCAGATGAAAGAATTATTGTCGCTCCCAACAGCATGGATGATGAGCGTGCATTGCGTGAAGTAGAATCAGATTTGCTTAGTTCATTAATTAAAAAGAAAGGCTCAAGAAAGGTAATTCTTTATGTGGGGGCGTTAGTATCTACGAAGCGACCAGCCGATTTGATTGATATGTTGGAGCAACATGTCAATAAGTTGGAGCGTGATTATGAACTATGGTATGTAGGGGCTGGCCCTATTGAAAATGACTTAAAACGTAGGGTCGTTGAACGAGGGCTTGATAATCGTGTTCGATTCTTTGGGAAGGTATTTGATGGTGTGGGCTCCTATTTTTCAGTAGCGGACGTTGTTGTAGTACCTGGATTAGGCGGTTTGGTTATTAACCATGCTATGATATTCGGTACGCCGGTTGTAAGTCGGCCAGCTGATGGTACTGAAAAAGATCTAATCATTGATGGCATTACCGGCTATATCGTTAATGATTATGATAACTCTGCATTAGCCATGGCGGTTGATACTTTGTTGTGCTCAGAGAATTCAGCTGAAATGAGACAGCAAGTGCTTTCCCACGTGCAGAAAAATTGGAATATAAAGATTATGTATGACCGTGCCATGGAGTGTATTATGGATGCAAATGCAACCCCAATAATAAAAAACATACACAAAAAATAAATATTTTTATTTGTCATGGATTTTTCACATGTCTCATAAAAGTAATATATGTTATGTATGTGAGTCATGCTCTATAAATGTCTTAAGTGCAGTGGAGCAAATAGGCTATAAGGGGCAGTCGCTGGCTGTTGATATGGCGTATTCCCTGTGTCAGTCCTGCGGAATGGAATTCGTGGCGACTGAGCAGATTCTTGCCAATGATCGTGCTGTTATTATCGCCAAGCGCAGGGCCGACCATCTGCTTACACCTGAAGAGATTCATCAGGCCAGGGCTGTGCTCGCCTGATCTAGGAAAAAGCCGCCGAGATGCTTGGTGGTGGTCGCAATGCCTTCTCAAAATACGAGCGCGGCGAAGTGGCACAAAGTGTGGCAATGGATCGCATTATTAGAGTTTGTCAGACACATCCGTCTTTGCTGGTCTAACTAAGTTCCGAAAGGCGTCAGTTAATAAGCCTTCGGGCGTATCTGGAATTCATGAAAAAATTCTTTAGATTGCTGCATACGCTTCGTTATTTGAAAGCGCGGCAGGTGCTGTATCGTATTTATTACCGCTTCCGTAAACCGAAACCATACACCAAACCTGCACCATACCAGCGTAACGCTTTAGTTGATTGGTCTGCGCCCGCCTTTATGGTGCCGTCTACGCATGATGGTAAAACCTTCACCTTTTTAGGAACGACTGCACAGTTAAATGCTGACTGGAATTCAGCCGAGTTTCCCAAACTCTGGCTATATAACCTGCATTATCAAGATGATCTGAATTCTGTAGGCGCAGAAGAGGACCGTGCGTTGTGCAGGCAGTTAGTGGATGGCTGGATTACAGCGAACCCGCCGCTGCAGGGAAATGGTTGGGAGCCTTATTGTATCTCTCTGCGTGTGGTTAATTGGGTGAAGTGGCTAAGCCGCCTAAAACCTGAAGAGATCAAGCCAGAGTGGGTTGAATCGCTTGCAAGCCAGGTTGATGCCCTTGATCAGCAGCTTGAGTATCATATTTTGGCTAACCACCTGTTTGCTAATGCCAAGGCGCTGGTGTTTGCCGGTGTGTTCTTTGGTGGACAGCAGGGTGATTATTGGTTGCAAAAAGGTTTGAAGCTGGTTGATCAGGAGGTGGCTGAGCAGTTTCTGGCAGATGGGGCGCACTATGAGCTTTCGCCGATGTATCACGCGATTTTGCTCTGGGATTTGGCGGACCTGATCTGTTTGCAGCAAAACACAAAACTGCCATGGTTTCAGCAAAGATCTGCAGAATGGAAACAGCGTTTTGCTGCCGGGCTGCAGTGGCTGCAGAGTATGGTTCACCCAGATCAGGATCTGTCGTTTTTCAATGATGCAACTCTGGGAATTGCCCCGACACTGAGTGACCTTACCGGTTATGCTGAGTACTTGGGAATAGAGGCTCCCGTGTCAACGGCAGTTAGCCAACTTCAAGGCAGGCTGCTGGTGGCCAGTGGGTATGCAGTGATTGATTGGCCCGCAAACCATCGGCTGGTTGCTGATTTGGCATGTGTTGGTCCCGATTACCAGCCCGGTCATGCGCATGCCGATACCTTGAGCTGTGAGTTGAGTCTTTTCGGGCAACGTGTGTTTGTCAATTCTGGCATCTCTCAATATGGCGAGGATGCTGAACGACACAGGCAGCGTTCGACCGCTGCACATAATACCCTTGAAGTGGATGGCGAGAACTCGTCTGAAGTGTGGGCCGGGTTTCGTGTGGCAAGACGGGCCAGACCATTGGATGTGGATATGCGCCAAGGCGATGAACATGTCGTCTTGAATGCTGCCCACGATGGTTATCGGCGCCTTGCCGGTAAGGTTACGCATCAGCGGCAATGGTTGGCAGAGTCAGCAAGCCTGACTATCACGGATGAGCTTGCTGGCCGGTACACGCATGCTATTGCTTACTGGCATCTGCATCCCGATATTGGGTTGGTACGACTGAGTGATACATGTTTCGAACTAAAGCTGCCCCAGAGGCAAGTAGCCCGCCTTAATATCACAGGTGCCGATGTTGAGGTGCGTGAGAGTACCTGGCATCCCGGTTTTGGTAAGTCGATCAGTAATCAAAAACTGGTGCTAAAACTGTCCGGGCATACACTGAAGACTCAAGTCGAATGGAGTTCTGATTGAGAATCCTGTTTTTAAGTTTTTACTATCATCCTGATCTGTCTGCCGGATCTTTCCGCAACACTGCGCTGGTTTCTGAATTGAAAGACCAGTTACCTGCAGGTAGCCACATTGATGTGATAACCACACTGCCGTCTCGCTATGCCAGTTTCAGCGTTGATGCGCCCCAGAATGAAGAAGTTGATGGCGTAACGGTTAAGCGTATCGCGCTGCCAGGGCATAAAAGTGGCATGCTTGACCAGTCTCGTGCGTTTATAACCTACGCTCGTGAAGCTGTGAAACTGACTAAGCTAAAAGACTATGACTTGATATATGCCAGCTCGTCTCGTTTGATGACAGCGGCTTTGGGTGCGTTGATCGCACGGAAGAAGAAACTGCCTTTGTATCTCGATATCCGCGACATTTTCGTGGATACGATTAAGGATGTGCTATCACGCAAATTGGTATGGGCGTTGAAGCCGCTGTTTTCGGCAGTCGAGAAATGGGCGGTTAAGCGTGCGCAAAAGGTCAACCTTGTATCAGGTGGTTTCCGACAGTATTTCGAGTCGCGCTATCCTGGAAAAGACTTTAGCTACTTCACTAATGGCATCGATCAGGAGTTCATCAATGCACAACCTGAAACTGCCGGCGATGGTAAATCGCATATACCGGAAGTGGTCTACGCCGGTAATTTTGGAGAAGGACAGGGGCTGCATTCGATCATTCCACAGTTGGCAAAATACTACGAGGGTCAGCTGAACTTCAAGCTACTGGGCGATGGTGGACGTAAATCACAGCTTGAAGCTGCTTTGCAGGCACACAAGGTGACTAACGTTGAGTTACTTGCACCCGTGAGCAGAGGTGAATTGATCAAGATTTATCAACAGGCCGACGTTTTGTTTCTGCACCTGAATGATTACGATGCATTCCTTAAAGTGCTTCCGTCGAAAATCTTTGAGTACGCCGCAGTTGGGAAACCGATTTGGGCTGGTGTCTCAGGCTTTGCTGCTGAATTTTTACATGAGCATGTGACTAATGCGGCTGTATTTCATCCCTGTAACGTTCAGCAGGGGATTGAGTCGTTTGAGAGCTTGGAGTTGAACACTCAGCCACGTAAGGCATTTGTCGAGACATTTTCCAGGGAAAGCATTATGCGAGAGATGGCCTCCGACATCTTACAAACTGTGGGGCATAAGGCACCATGAATGTTCTTTTAACCGGCGCCACCGGTTTTCTCGGTAGCCGACTTGCCAAGGTTTTAAACTCCAAGCCGGATGTAAGTCTAACCGCCGCTGTGCGCTGTCTTATTGAAATACCCGCTGCGCACATTGTTGAAGTTCAGGGCCTTGATACCAACACCGACTGGTCAACCGCCCTGACTAATCAACAAACCGTCATCCACGCCGCCGCCCGTGCACACATCATGAAAGACGAAGTACCTGACCCGTTGGCGGAATACCGGCGCGTCAATGTGGACGGCACGTTCAACCTTGCCCGTCAGGCAGCTGCGGCAGGTGTGAAGCGCTTTGTCTTTATCAGCTCGATCAAGGTAAATGGTGAGCAGACGCCTTTGGGACAGCCGTTCACGGCTAATGACACACCTGCGCCAGAGGATGCCTACGGGATTTCAAAGTGGGAAGCAGAACAAGGTTTGCAGCAACTGGCGTCTGAAACCGGTATGGAGGTGGTAATTATCCGCCCGCCTCTGGTGTACGGTCCGGGTGTGAAGGGCAACTTCGCCAGTATGATCAGTCTTGTGAAAAAGGGACTTCCGCTCCCCCTGGGTGCCATCCACAACAAACGCTCGCTGGTGGCTGTGGATAATCTGGTCGACCTGATTATTACCTGCATCGATCACCCTGCGGCCGCCAATCAGGTGTTTCTGGCGGGAGATGGCCACGATCTCTCCACCACTGAACTGTTGCGAGGTGTTGCAGAAGCAATGGGCAAGCCTTCTCGGTTAATCCCGGTACCGGCATCGATGCTCAAGCTGGGTGCCACAATGTTGGGTAAAAAGGCAGTCGCGCAGCGATTGTTGGGTTCGCTCCAGGTGGATATCAGCAAAGCGCGTAGTCTGCTGGGCTGGGAGCCGCCAGTATCGGTGGAAGAAGGTTTGAAGAGGTGTTTTAAGTGATTCGTATCTTTGATTTTGTGTTCTCCCTGCTGGGGTTGGTGTGCGGTTTTCCAGTGTTGTTGCTGCTGACGTTGATCGGCTTTTTTGATACCGGCTCGCCCATCTTCCGGCAGGAACGGGTAGGACGGCATAAAAAACCGTTCACGCTGGTGAAGTTTCGCACGATGCGCAAGGACACCGCTTCGGTTGCAAGCCATCTTGCCAGTGCCGACGCCATTACTCCCTTTGGTCACTTTCTGCGCCGGACCAAGCTGGATGAGCTTCCGCAGTTGTGGAACGTGCTTAAGGGCGAGATGAGTCTGGTTGGGCCGCGTCCGTGCCTGTTCAATCAGGAGGAGTTAATTGCCGAGCGTGAGCAGCGCGCTGTACTGAATGCCCGCCCCGGTATTACCGGTCTGGCACAGGTGAATGATATCGATATGTCGACCCCGAAACTGCTGGCCGAAACCGATCAGACCATGCTGCAGAATCTGACGGTGGGTGCGTATTTCAAGTATATTTTCATGACCGTCGCCGGCAAGGGTGCAGGAGATCGGGTGCCGGGTAAGGAATAGGTTCAGCGGCTAAATAACCATCACTCCACGGAAGGAGTCCACATGAAGAAGATAGTCATCTGTGCCGATGGCACTCGCAATACCCCGGGCCCAGACAGAGGCAAACCATGACGCAAACAGATGATGTTCGTTGGCATCAACGCTTACAGAATTACCGATCTGCATTCAATGAGTTGGATGAGGCGGTTGCGTTAAGCAACCAGCGAGGCCTGTCCAAGCTGGAAGAACAGGGGCTGATTCAGGCTTTTGAATATACCTATGAGCTGGCCTGGAACACCATCAAGGACTTTTATCAGAATCAGGGTGAAACCGGCATACAGGGCAGTCGAGATGCCATTCGACTGGCCTTTGAGCGCGGCTTGATCGAATCGGGAGAGTCCTGGATGGCAATGATCAAAAGCCGCACGCTGACATCGCATACGTACAACCGTGAAACGGCCCGGTTGATAGCGGATCAAATTCTCAATCACTACCACCCTCTGCTTAAAGACCTGTTGGTGGCGTTGGAACAGCGGCGTGACCAGCAGTAGGGCATTACCGGGGCTGCCAACGGGTATGCTTGAAACGCTCCAGGCCGAGTTGAAACGTTATCCTGAGGTACAGCGTGCGATTTTGTTTGGGTCTCGCGCCATGGGCACCCATCGGCATAATTCTGATATTGACCTCTGTCTTGACGCACCTGAGCTGCCGTTTCAAAGCTTTCTGCAGCTGGCGGCGTCACTGGATGAGCGGGTGTTGCCCTACAGTCTTGATCTGATACTCAAGCACCATATTGATAACCCGGAACTGATCGCTCACATTCAGCGGGTGGGGCAACTTGTGTATGATCGTGAAATGAATTAACCCACCCACTCCACGGAAGGAGTTCACATGAAAAAGATCGTCATCTGTGCCGATGGCACCTGGCAGTCGCCGGAATCTGACTGCGCAACTCACATCCTTCGCATCGCCCGCGGCATCGCTCCGGAAGATGCCGCCGGCAACAAGCAGGTGGTATTTTACGACTGGGGCGTAGGCTCTGATGGCGATGCGCTGTCTGGCGGCGTGACCGGCAGCGGCATCGACAAGAACATTCTCGATTGTTACCGCTTTCTGGTACACAACTACGACGAGGGCGATCAGCTCTATCTGTTCGGCTTCAGCCGCGGTGCCTATACCGTGCGCTCGCTGGCGGGCTTGATCGGCAACTGCGGCATTGTGCGCCGCGAGCATGTCGACACAATAGCCAGTGCTTACTCACATTACCGCCGCCGCAACCGTGCTTCTTCGCCGAGCAGCGACCGGTCAGCCCGCTTCCGTCACCAGTATGCTGTCGCCGATTAGACCCCGGTGCATTTTGTGGGTGTCTTGGATACGGTGGGCGCGTTGGGGATACCGGCCCCGTTTCTGGGGACCTTGGGCAGTGAGCGCTATCTGTTTCACAGTAATAAAGGGGTCTGTCCCCCTTTAAAGGAGTATGGGGTCTGAGATCTGTAGTGGCGTTCTTAATAGCCTTTTGCGTACACACTCAAGCACTGGCGGCTTGTATTCTGCCACTTGAGTCCGCTGGAAAGATAATCGGCAAAATTCAGGTCGAGGTGGCCAGTGATGCCATATCGCGCTCCGAAGGATTGATGTACCGGCAAGAGTTGCCGAGCGGGCATGGCATGCTGTTGATCTACCCATTTGAAGGCCAGGCAGCTGTCTGGATGCGCAACACCTATATCCCGCTGGATATTATTTTTATGGACAAAACCGGTACAATCAGCCGCGTAGTTTCCCGTGCAGTACCGGGCAGTGAGTATATACACCGGGGGGAAGGCCAGGATATGGCCGTTTTGGAAATCAATGCAGGCGAGGCATCAGCCATGGGGCTGGCTGCCGGTGATCGGGCACGCATGGACGTGCTGGTCTCTGCCTGCAACCTATCTTCATGATCAGACAGGGAGTGGATACCTGATGAAACATGCTGCACCTTTTGTACTGGCGCCGCGTTGTCCGCCTCGGCTTTGAGTCACGCACAAGAGCCGTTCCTGCCGGCAGGACCGTCCAGCCATTCAGATGAAGCGGTATTTCTTGGCTTTACCTGGTTCACCGGTGGTGAGTCCGCCTTGCCCGAAATCGAGCTGGGTTACCGCTACGCCGATGTCGACAGCGGTGGTGATACCGATGGTTATGGTGCCAGTGTCAGCTTTAACCTGGCCGCCGGGGCATTCGACAAGATTCGTCTTGTGGGGCTGTATGGCAAGGAAGACTGGCAGGGCGAGGCCGGTGGCGGTTACAGTTTTGTGCAGGGGCAGCCGTTTGGGCTGCTGGGCGTAAGGGGCAAGCTCGTTTATCTGGGCGGCGAGCTGGGTATTAACGGACAGCCGATTTTCGGTGCCGGTGTTCATACGTTGGGTGAGTTTGATGAGCCGCCACAGTCAGGCGGCCTGTTGCCACCACCACCTCCTCCTCAGCTGCCAGAAGACCAGATTCCACGTGATTGAAATAAATAATTAAAGGGGTCTGTCCCCTTTAACAGGTTGATGAATCACTGATGTTCTCACGCTTTGTACATGCTTTTCTTCATGCATCACGACGCAGCAAGCAGGCGGTTCTGATCGCGTCTGATCTGGTCATGTTGTTCATGGCCTGCTGGATGGCGTTGTCGCTGCGCCTGGGAGAGGTCTGGGCACCGCTGCAAAGCTACTGGCTGCCGTGTCTCCTGGTGCCTGTTATTTCGGTGCCGGTTATGGCGAAGCTGGGGCTGTACCGGGCGGTGATACGTTACATGAGCCACACCACCCTGTGGGTGTCGGTGAAGGCGGTGACGCTGTCGGTGGTGATCTGGACGGCGGTAATCATGCTGCTTGAGGTGCCGGTACCCCGTTCGGTGCTGTTCATCTACTGGTTTACGGCGGTGCCACTGGTGGCGGGCAGTCGCCTGTATGCGCGCTGGTTGATTCGCTATGTGCTGCCGGGTGGCAAGCACCGGTATCAGAATGCTGAAACCGTTGTACTTTTCGGAGCAGGCAGTGCAGGCAACCAGCTGGCGACGGCGTTGAACAACTCCTCTGAAATGCGTGCCGTTGCCTTTGTGGATGATGATGCACAGAAGCAGGGGACTGAAATCAGTGGGCTTCGTGTGTATCCGTTGGATGAGTTGCCCGATCTGATTGAAAAGTACGGCGTTGAGTCTGTGCTGCTGTCGATCTCGAACCTGACCCGGAGCGAGCGGCGAATACTGGTTGAGCGGATTGATGCCTACCCGGTCGCCGTAAAAGTGGTACCCGGCGTAACCGAGCTCGCCAGCGGTGAATTGCAGATCAGTGATATCCGCGATGTGGATGTGGTTGACCTGCTGGGGCGCGATGCAGTCGAGCCCAACCGGGCACTGCTGGGTGCCTGCATTCGCCAGCAGGTGGTGATGGTGACGGGTGCGGGCGGGTCGATAGGTTCAGAGCTGTGCCGACAGATCGTGCAGCAGGGGCCCATACGGCTGGTGCTGTTTGAACTGTCGGAATACGTGTTGTATCAGATTGAAAAAGAGCTGTCGGAGTATATTGCGCGGCATGATCTGACGGTCGATCTGATTCCGGTGCTGGGATCGGTTCAGGACGCGGACCACCTGCAACAGGTGATGCGTCATTATGCAGTGGGTACGGTGTACCATGCCGCGGCCTACAAGCATGTGCCCATCGTGGAATACAACATGGCAGCGGGCCTGCGCAACAATGTGTTTGGCACCCTGAAAACCGCAAAAGCCGCCATCGCCGCAGGGGTAAGGAATTTCGTACTGATTTCGACCGACAAGGCAGTACGCCCCACGAATGTGATGGGGGCCAGTAAGCGTCTGGCTGAAATGGTGTTGCAGGCGCTCAGTGAGCGCACCCGCCAGCAAGGGCAGGATATCCGCTTTGCCATGGTACGGTTCGGTAATGTGCTGGGCTCGTCCGGTTCGGTCATTCCGCTGTTTCGACGTCAAATCGAGGCCGGTGGGCCGCTGACGGTGACTCACCCGGATATCACACGCTATTTCATGACCATTCCTGAGGCGGCCGCACTGGTGATTCAGGCAGGTTCCATGGGCAGCAGTGGTGATGTGTTCGTGCTGGATATGGGCAAGCCGGTCAAGATTGCCGACTTGGCACGGGAGATGATCCACCTGGCCGGCCTGCGAGTGCGGGATGAGGCCAATCCGGAAGGTGATATCGAGATCTGTTATACCGGGCTCAGGCCGGGAGAAAAACTCTACGAAGAGCTGCTGATCGGTGGGGATGTCAAAGGTACCGAGCACCCCATGATCATGCGGGCTGCCGAAGAGATGCTGCCCTGGGATGAGCTTTTGCCACGACTTGACCGGCTGGAACAGTTGCTGGGCCAGTGGGATCATGCGGCAGTGCGCGATCTGCTGCTGCATACGGTCAGTGGCTACAACCCCGAGTCTGCAATTGTCGACCTGCTGTGTCAGGAGGCTAACCTTGGTCACGCCGTTGTTGAGCCCGTCAGTCGTTAAGCCGAACCCTACACGCAACACGGCCCGCCTTGTCGGCTGTGTACGGCGGGTGCTGCTGTGCAGCCTGCTAAGCCTGCCAGCTGTGGTACCGGCGGATACACTCGATGGCAGATCGGCCGAGCCAATGGCTCAGCGCGTGCAGCAACAGATTGAACGTTGGCTGCATCAGGCCGAGCAGGGCGATGCCACGGCGCTGTTCAATTTGGGGCAGTTTTATCGCAAGGGTGTGGGCATGCCGCCTGATCGAGTACAGGCCGCGCGCTTTTACCGCCGTGCCGCCGAGCTGGGGCATCGGGCGGCCCAGTTTAATCTGGGTACACTGTACTATTTCGACCCTTCCGGTCAGCCCGATTATGACCAGGCTCGGCACTGGTGGCGGCAAGCCGCAGAGCAGGGCGATGCCGGGGCGGCCTATCAACTGGCACTGCTCTACCTGAACGGCGGTGATCAGCCAGCGGATACCGAGCAGGCCCTGTTCTGGATGCGCAAGGCGCAGGCGGTGGGTCACCCCGATGCAACGGCTGCGCTTGGACAGATGCAAGCGCTGCAAAGCGATGAGCTGATCTATTACACCGTCCAGCTTGGGTCTTTTTCCGAGCTGGGGGCAGCGCAGGTTGCAGGCAAACGCTTCCAAAGCCGTTCAGCCGATGTGCTGGGAGGGCTGAGCATTCATATCACCTCGGCACGCATGAAAGATGGCAAGGCGATTTATCGCGTTCACACTGGGCAGTTCAATGATCGGGCCGATGCAGATCAGGTGTGCGAGCAATTGAAGGCGCACTCGTTAAAATGCTTTGTGGCCCGTCAGTAGCTTGTCAGTGTTCTCGCTTGCGTGTTTTACGATGGTAACGGGCCTGCACGGCGATGGCGCAGATCACGACAAAGGTTGCCGCGTTGGCGGGTATCTGCAGGTTGAAGTCGGTAAACGAGTGAATCAACAGGCCCAGTATGGCAATTGAAGCCCCAAAACCGATGCCGCTGCGGTACCAGGACTCGGTACGCCAGAGCGCACGCAGGGCATGATACAGGGCCAGCAGCACGAAAGCCGCCAGTGGCAGGGCCCCGATCAGACCATACTCAATCGCAAACTGCAGATAATCATTGTGGGCGTGGTCAAAATGGCCCCGAATTTCAGCCCCGGGGTATGACTGAAAGCTTGACTCAAACGCGCCGGCGCCAAAGCCAACCAGTGGGCGATCGTAGAACTGGTCAATGGCGTAACCGAATACATCGGTACGAATAACGTTTTTCTGCTGTACGACCACATCGCCGTCCACATGGTCTTCAAACTGGGTCGACACAATGCGGTCACGCAACTGCTCAAGCCCGAAAAACTGACTGATCACCAATACATCGATCACAATCAGGCTGGCCAGAATCAGGCTGTTACGCAGGCGGTGTTCCTTGTTTAACAGTACAAACAGTGCCCCAATGATCAGCAGAGCGGCGAAGAACGCCGTATTGCCCATGCGCGAACGGGTCATCACCAGTGCGATGACCATAATCACCAGTGCCAGACGCAGCCGGGCCTTGGGGCCCATCAGCATTTCCAGCAGCGTCTTCCAGCGCAGTGGTGCACCATCACGCAGTGCCATCATCAGGCCGATGCCGCAGCCCAATGTCATCACCAGGTAGCCGGCCAGGTGGTTACGGTTGATAAAGGTGCCGGTTACCACGCCCCGGTTAACCGTTTTGGGCTCGAACAGAAGCCATTCGATACCTGACAAAGTCATGAAACTGCCATAAAAGGCTTGTAGCGTCGCACTGACAACCAGTGTCGAGACCAGCACCGTAAGACGGCGCCGAGTATGAAACAGGCCAATAATCAGAATAAACAGAAAGCTGTAGCCGAGCCCCAGCATCAGGTAATGAAAGGTTTCAGCATTATCGGCAGTGATGCCCGCAAGCCACTGCAGCAGTACCCAGAGCTGTGTGAACAGCAGCAGGAAAAACATCGGCAAGGCTTTGGGCAGTGCTCGGTTATGACTGCTGGATTTGCCAACCTGGGTCAGTGCCCATACAAAGGTTAACAGCCCGGTTGCCAGACTGAACAGCGCACCAGCCCACTGGGTGTTACTGGCGGCAGGCAGTGGCAACCAGCACAGCAGCAAAAGTGTCGCGATGATCAGGCTGTTCTCGGTGACAGAGCGCGGCTGAGTCATGGGCCGGTGTTCCTTCAGGCAAGGGGCAGAAAATAAAGGCGTATTCTACTGTCTTTGAACGACCAGTACAGGTATCAGCCGGACCAATTAAGGTCAGGTTTGGTCAGGAATGTGTACAATTGTGCACATTCAAACTTAGTTTCACTGGAAAAAGGCCTGCCAAGGCCATAAAATCAAACGTTGACGCTAGTTATAACGTGCGTACGGCACAACCCGCTGCGCCCGACATACAATCATGAGGACGTAATCATGCGCAAAACATTGACCGCAATTTCACTGGCCGCACTGCTGGGCTCTGGTTCTGTAATGGCCGACCAGAACACCTACAACGCTGTGGTGAATGCACTTCAGGGCGCACAGGCAAGCGAAGCCGCACTGCAGCAGGTGCTGGCAGCCGCTACAACTGACGAAGCCGCACTGGCTGAAGCGGTTGCAGCGGTTGTTGCCTCATTGGGTGATAACACAGCGGCTGTTCAGGCTGTCGTTCAGGCGGCAGTCGCTCAGAACCAGGCATTTGCAGTGGCTATCGCCAGGGCCGCCGCTGCCGCAGCACCGGCTCAGGCCGCCGCCATCAGCGACGCGGCGATTGCAGCCGCTCCGTTGCAGGCCGATACCATTACTCAGGCTGTCCAGCAGGCAGTAGCCGATAGCGGTGAAGGTGACAGTAATACCGGCGACAGCAGCGGTGAAACCACCACCGAAACCACCACATCCGTACCTTCAGGTGGCGACTCCGGCTCCAGCGGTAGCTCCGCAAGCGAAAGCTGATAATTCTATCGCCACGTGCCGCTCGCACGCCTGGGTGTGCGAGCCTGGAATCTGGACATACTAAAGGCTATGCAAATGCGTAATACATTTCCCCTGAAAGCACTTGTGGCTGCCATGGCAATGAGTGGTGCTTCGGCCACCTATGCGATTGAAGCAGCATCGATGAACCTGGGTGGCATGAAGTTCACCCCGACTCTGCAGCTCACTGAAACGTATGACGACAACTTCCGTGCGTCCGGTATCAATGAAGAGTCAACCTGGATCACCACGATCAACCCGAGCTTCGAGCTGGCCGCGCAGGATCGCCTGAATATCTACAAGCTGACCTACGCGTTCAACAGCGACTTCTTCCACTCCAGCAGCGATGACAACAACACCGATCATCATCTGGATGCTGATGCGCACATGGAGTTCAGCTCGCGCAGCCGTCTGGATCTGAATGCCGGCTATGACCGTATCGAGAACGTGGCGGATACCGAGACAGCGGGCGTCAACGACAAGTACCACACCTACAACATCGGTGGTGTATACGGTTACGGTGCCGAGTCTGCCACCATGCAGTTCGAGCTGGGTGCCAACCAGCAGTGGCTGCGCTATGACAACGATAATGGCATTAACGAAGATCTGGATCGTGACACCACCAGCCTGAGTGCTACTGCATTCTACCGTGTGGCACCGAAGACCCGTGCGTTGCTGGAGCTGCGCTACAGCGACTATGATTACAAGCTGTCCACCTCTGACCTGGACAGCGATGCGATGTCTTACCTGTTGGGTGTGACCTGGGACGCGACCGCGAAAACCAGCGGTACGGCCAAAATCGGTTATACCGACAAGCAGTTTGATTCAGCCGGTCGTGAAGATGTAAGTGGTAATGTCTGGGAGATCGGTGTCAACTGGCAGCCGCGCAGCTACTCCATGATTAGCCTGAATACCCGCCGCAGCCTGGAAGAGGGCTCTCAGGGTGCTGAAGACTCCATCGATACCACACGTTACGGTATCAACTGGAATCACGCCTGGAGCAACCGTGTGTCGACTGATGTGAGCTACAACTACATTGAAGAAGATTACGAGTACACCACAGCAGATGCGCGTACCGATGAAACCGACGAGTTTGGCCTGGGGCTGAACTACAACCTGCGCCGCTGGGTGGATGTGGGTGTTGGCTACAAGTACCAGGATGTTGAGTCTACGGTTGCCAGTGAAAACTACGATCGCAGCCTGTATCAGCTGAAGCTGACTATGGGACTCTAACCCCCTGCGGGTTGTCCGGAAGGGGAGCTTAGACTCCCCTTTTTTGTGTAAAAAGTTTAAAGGGTATCGAAATGTTTCAGCGTATCTTGGCGCCAGTGATGTTTTTATTGGCTCTGCTGGCGGCGCCTGCAAGTGGTTGGGCAGCGGGCGATAGTCAGTACAGGCTTGGTTCGGGCGATATGATCAGCATCAGCGTGTTCGGTGAAGAAGACCTGAGCTTTGACAAAGTACGCCTGAATGACGCGGGCACGTTTTCGTATCCTTTTCTGGGTGAGGTAAGGGCCAAGGGCCGCAGTGCGGCGGACATTGAGCAAACCCTGATTCAGGGCCTCAAGGGCGACTACCTGATCGACCCGAAAATCTCGGTCAGCATCATCGAATACCGAGACTTCTTCGTTAACGGTGAGGTCAAGTCCCCAGGTGGCTATCCGTTCAAGCCCGGCTTGAGCCTGCGTACAGCAGTTGCACTGGCGGGCGGCCTGACTGAGCGAGCATCCGAAAGCAAGATTTCGGTTATCCGTGAAGAAAACGGCAACAAGCGGACGTTCAAGGCCACCATGGACACCCCGATTTTTCCGGGTGACATCATCACTATCGAACAGAGCTTCTTCTGATTATGGAAAACACAACAACTCAGCCGGAGCGGACTTCGCTGGCACAGCGCATGGCTGATGATGAAATTGATCTGCTGCAATTGTGGAACACCATCTGGCGCCGCAAATGGAGCATTATCACCCTTACTATCGTAGTGATGATGCTGGCAACGCTGATTGTGATGAGCATGACGCCCATCTACCGCGCCGTATCGACTCTGCTGATCGAGCAGAAAACGGCCAAAGCAGTATCGATCCAGGATATGTACGGCCTTGAAGGTGGCAGCAATGAATACCTGCAAACTCAGTTTGAGCTGCTGAAATCGCGTGAACTGGCCGAGCGCGTCGTGCGTCAGCTGAATCTGACGACACACCCCGAATTTGATCCGCGACAGCAGCCAGAGCCGCTGATTGACATCAAGGGGATGTTGGATCGCATTACCAGCAGTGGTCTGGTGCCCTTTACCACGCCGGATGATCTGGAGCAGAACGAAGCACTGACTGAGGCGAGAATATTCGACCAGGTCGTGCGTGACTTCATGAGTCGGACCATCATTTCACCGGTCATGAAAACCCAGCTGGTGAAGGTCGAGATCGAAATGGCTGACTCGCGGCTGGCGGCCCAGGCAGCCAATACGCTGGCTAACGCCTATATCGAAAACCAGCTTGAGTCCAAGCTGCAGATGACCCAGACCGCTACCGACTGGATGAATGAGCGCCTGAGCGGCCTCAAGGACAAGCTGCAGGAGTCAGAACGCAAGCTGCAGGCGTTTCGTGAAAGCGAAAACCTGGTTGACCTTGAAGGGGTCACGACCGTGGCCGGTGGCGAACTGTCACAGACCGGTGACCGTCTGATTGATGCCCGCCGTAACCGTGCAGCCGCTGAAAGCCAGTATCGCCAGGTGGCGGCCATGAAAGATGGCGGCTGGCGGCGACTGGCAACCGTTCCGGCTGTGCTGAGTAACCAGCTGGTACAGCAGTTCAAGGCGGATGAAGGCCGCGCCCGTGCCAAGGTGGAAGAGCTGTCACGCCGCTATGGGCCCAAACACCCGACCATGATTGCAGCCCAGAGCGAGCTTCAGGCGGCAACAGCCAACCTGCGCTCTCAGGTTGAGCAGGTGGTAGCCTCCATTGAGCGTGAGTACCAGCTGGCGACCGCCAATGAGCGTTCACTGCAGGGCTCTTTTGACCAGAACAAGGTTGAAATTCAGGATATCAAGCGCAAGGAATTCAAGCTGCGAGAGCTGCAGCGTGAAGTCGACACCAACCGCTCGCTTTACGATACCTTCATGACACGCTTGAAAGAAACCTCCGCAACGTCTGACTTTGAAGCCGTGAATGCGCGAATTGTAGACCGTGCCGTTGTCCCTGAAGTGCCGGTCAAGCCGAAGAAGTCCCTGATCGTATTGCTGGCGGGTATTCTGGCGCTGATGGCCGGTGTCGCCATGGCGCTGCTGCTTGAGTTCCTCAATAACACCTTCAAAAGCACTGAAGATGTTGAGAACAAGCTGAACCTGCCGGTACTGGGCATTTTACCCCTGCTGAAGGGCAAGGAGCGCAAGGATGTGGCCAGAATGTTCACCAAGGGGGATGACAAGTCCTTCGTTGAGTCCATTCGTACCATCCGTACAGGGGTGGTGCTGTCCGGGCTCGATAACCCGCACAAGGTGCTGGTGGTAACCTCTTCCATTCCCGGTGAGGGCAAAAGCTCGGTGGCGGCCAACCTGGCCTTTGCCATGGGCCAGATGGAGAAGGTGCTGTTGATCGATGCCGATATGCGCCGGCCCACAGTTGCCAAGAGCTTTGAGTTCCCGGTGGGCACGCCTGGTCTTGCCAACCTGGTCGCGGGCACTGCGCGGTTGGAAGACTGCATCAAGGTTGTGGATGACAATGTCAGTGTTATCCCGGCGGGTACCGTACCGCCGAATCCGCTGGAGCTGTTGTCATCTCAGCGCTTTGCAAAAGTCTTGTCCGTACTGGAGAAAACATTCGATCGCATCATTATCGACTCGCCACCTACCCAGGCGGTGAGCGATGCACTGGTGCTCTCGACCCACGCCAACGCCTTGATCTATGTGATCAAGTCCGAGTCTACGGCGATCCCGCTGGCCAAGCGTGGTGTCGGCCAGCTGTTGCAGAACAATGCACCGGTTACCGGCGTGGTACTGAACCAGGTTGATATCAAAAAGGCGAAAAAGTACGGCTACAGCTATGGTGGTTACTACGATTACTATGGCTACAGCGGTGACAGTAAATCAAAAGAGGCATAACCCATGGGTATGATTGACCTGCACAACCATCTTTTGCCCGGCATTGATGACGGCGCGGAAGATGTTAGCACGTCAATCGAGCTGGCACGGATTGCGGTCGAGGACGGGATCACCCATCTCGTGTGCACACCGCATATCCACACCGGGCGTTATGACAACACCCGGCAGACCATTCAGGCTGCTTTTAAGCAGTTTCAGCAGGCCCTTCAGGCTGACAACATCGCTCTGAAAGTGGCCTGGGCCGCTGAAGTGCGTTTTGGTCTTGAGCTGATGGAGTGGGCCGCTATGGGCACGCTACCGTTTTTGGGGGAGTGGCAGGGCAAAAAGGTACTACTGCTGGAGTTTCCCCATAACGAAGTACCTTTCGGGGCCGAAAAGCTCACAGCCTGGCTGATCGGGCGCAATATTCAGCCGATGATCGCACACCCTGAGCGTAACAAGGGCATCATGAACTCGCGCAGCAAGCTGAAACCCTTTCTGGATCAGGGCTGCCTGCTGCAGGTCACGGCCGCTTCAGTAGCGGGGCATTTCGGTGAAACCGCGCGTGAAGTGGCCCTTGAGCTGCTGCAGGAAGACAAGGTGACCATTCTGGCCACCGATGCCCACAACACGCGCCACCGACCGCCACAGCTGAAAGAGGGTGTGCGTGCGGCGGCAGCGGTTATTGGTGAGAAAAAAGCGGCTGAGCTGGTAACACTCAATCCCTGGACCCTGGCACAGGTACATTTCAGTTCATGAACACGGCTTCAGATACAGGCATGTTTCAGCGTTACCGGCGTCCGTTTATGGCAGGTCTTGCCCTGTTGGCGCTGGGGCTGATGGTCATCGCGTTTATGACGCTGGTCTCTTCAATCTATGCCAGCCAGTCCCGCATGTTTTTGGATGACTGGGGCAAGAAGGGCGAACTCCCCTCTGAAAAGGCCTGGAATGTGGCTGCACAGGCGGCTGAGCGTGCGGTTTCGTTTTCGGTAACCGGGCAGCAGGGCGAATATCTGGATCGTTTGGGGCGTGTTCATGAATGGCGGCATGTAGCGCTGCCGTTTGGGGCTGAAGCCGCCTCAGAAAGCCGTCTGAAGGCTCTGGATGCCTATCGAGCCTCAGTCGAGGTGCGACCGCTGTGGCCTTATACCTGGGTGCAGTTGGCATTCATCAAGTTACGTTTGCTGCAGTTTGATAGCGAGTTTCATGCGGCGTTGCAGCGGGCGGATGAGCTTGGCCCGACACGGTTGCGTGTGCAGGCGCCACTGGCCGAGATCAGCTTTATTGCCTGGCCTCAGCTTGATCAACAACAGCGTCAGGCCGCATGGCAGGCTTTTGAGTTTACCATGCGGCAGGATGGTCGCCGGGCAGGTCGCCTTAAGGGGTTGATTGATCAGGCAAGGCTGACCGAAGAGATGTGTGGCGCTGTCGATCCAGAACTCACTTCAGGGCGCAAATGGTGCGTTCAGTAAGCATATTTCAGTGGTCACGGCGCATTGAGTACAGGCCCGCTTCCATCTCATCCATCATCCCCGAACTGAACTCATCCAGCTCTGGCTCTGCCGCTATCTGATACCCTTCACTGGCCCATTCACCCAGATCAATCATGCGGCAGCGTTTCGAACAAAACGGCCGGTCCGGGTTGTCGGTGGAGTAAAGCGTGGGTGTACCGCACTGGGGGCAGTCGAGCAGAGTGCCAGCCATTTATGTTTCCTCCTGCGCCAACTGCAATAGTTGCGGGTGCAGTGCGTTGACCGCATCGCGCAGTTGGTCTTCGTTGCCGCTGTTATCCAGTACAAAATCAGCGTGCTTCAGACGTTCGTCGCGCTGCATCTGGGCGGCCAGTATCTGGCGCACCTGTGTTTCTTCGATCTTGTCCCGTGCCATGGTGCGGCTGATCTGCTGCGCTTCAGGGCAGTCCACCACGATCACCTTGCTGATCAGCAGGTGCTGGTCGGTTTCAAGCAGCAGAGGGGAAGCCAGAATGGCGTATTCGTGGCCCTGTTCGTCCAGCTGTTCCAGCGTGTCGAGAATATGGTCGCGAATCAGTGGATGCAGCAGCGCTTCGAGCCAGTTTCGCTCGCGCTCCTTGTCAAACACGATGCGGCGCAGGGCGGCGCGGTCGAGGCTGCCGTCGGGCTGAATCAGGTGATCACCGAAGTGTGCCGCAATCTTGCCCAGCGCATCGCTGCCAGGTTCTACCACCAGCCGTGCCACACGGTCGGCATCAATCACCGGCACACCCAGCGAGATAAAACAGTCGGATGCAGCGCTTTTGCCGCTGCCGATTCCACCTGTGAGTCCTGCTACCAGCATCAAAAGCTCCCCAGATAAGCGGAAATGATCTGATCACCCCAGACCAGCGCAACCCATCCGGCAATCGCCAGATAGGGGCCGAACGGAAGGGGATTTTGCGCGCTATGGCGGCGTAATGCAATCAGGCCGAATGCCAGCACAACCCCCACCACTGATGACAACAGAATCACCAGCGGCAGCACCTGTATACCCCCCCAGGCGCCGATGGCGGCCAGCAGCTTGAAGTCGCCGTAGCCCATCCCCTCTTTGCCTGTAACCAGCTTGAACAGCCAGTACACGCCCCACAGCACCAGATAGCCGGCTGCCGCGCCATACACCGCACTCTCAAGCGAGGTAAATACGCCCTGTGTGTTCAGCAGCAGCCCCAGCCATAGCAGGGGCAGAGTGATGCTGTCGGGCAGCAACTGGTGGTCCAGGTCGATAAACGTCAGTGCGATCAGCCCCCAGCTCAACACTACCAGTGCCACGCCCTGTGGTGTCAGGCCAAACTGCCAGATCAGCCAGCCACCAATCAGACCGCTGAGCAGCTCGACCAGTGGGTAGCGCACCGAGATGCGTGTGCCGCAATCACTGCAGCGTCCACGCAAAAACAGCCAGCTGATGACCGGAATGTTTTCGTACCACTGAATCAGGTGACCGCAATGACCGCAACGCGAGCGTGGCAGCATCAGGTTGAAGCGCTCCTGAGGCTCTTGGTCTGCAACCGCGTTTTCACCCGGCACGGCATCGGCTTGCAGCATCGCATCCCACTCGCGCTGCATCATCACCGGCAGGCGGTAAATCACCACATTAAGAAAGCTGCCCACCAGCAGCGAGATGACCAAAGCAAAAAGAGCCGCAACCAGCGGCTCTGTAACCAGAAACTCTATCATGCCTCAGCCAACCACCTGGCCCAGCTGGAAGATCGGCAGGTACATGGCAATAACCAAGCCGCCCACCAGCACACCGAGCACCACCATGATCATCGGCTCCAGCAGGCTGGAGAGGTTGTCGACGGCGTTATCCACATCCTCCTCGTAGAAGGAGGCGACCTTGTCGAGCATCATGTCGAGCGAGCCGGCCTCTTCGCCGATCGAAATCATCTGCACCGTCATGGTCGGGAACACCCCGGTCATATTGGTGGCATTGGTCAGCGACTGGCCGGTCGATACCCCGTTACGAATCTGGATGATGGCGTTTTCGTACACCACGTTACCGGCCGCGCCGGCCGCCGAATCAAGTGCCTCCACCAGTGGCACACCGGCAGCGAAGGTGGTTGCCAGTGTGCGGGAGAAACGGGCCACGGCCGCCTTGTGCAGAATGGGCCCAAGGGCGGGTATTCTGAGTACGGCGCGGTCAACAAAGTTGGAAAACTTCTGCGATTTTTGCCGCGCCTTGGCGAAGGCGAAGCCCGCAGCAACGGCGCCTATCAGCAGAATAAACCACCATTTCTGCATCCATTCCGACATGCCGATCACCCACATGGTGAAAGCGGGCAGGTCGGCGCCGAAGCTGCCGAATACGCTTTCAAACTGAGGTACAACCTTGACCAGCAGAATCGCGGATACCAGTACACCCACCACGATAACCGCAATCGGGTAGGTCATCGCTTTTTTGATCTTTTTCTTCAGGGACTCGACCTTTTCCTTGTAGGTCGCGATACGGTCGAGCATGGTCTCCAGTGCACCGGACTGCTCACCGGCGTGCACCAACGACACCACCAGGTCATCAAAGTGCTCCGGGTGGCGGGCCAGCGCACGCGAGAAGTCACTGCCCGCGTTGACATCGTCACGGATATCATTGATCAGTTTTTTGAGTTTGGTTTTTTCGGCGCCCTGGGCGACGATCTCAAGCCCCTGCAGCAACGGTACCCCCGCTTTCATCATCGTCGCTTCCTGGCGGATGAAAAAGGCGATATCAACGGCTTTGACCGGCTTGTTCTTGGCGCTGAAGATCGACACGTTTTCCTTGCCGATCTTGCCGGGATTGATCCCCTGTTTGCGCAACAGTGCCTTGGCCGCCGCCAGGTTTTCGGCCTCGATCTTGCCCTTACTCTCGTTGCCGCTCTTGTCCTTGCCTTTCCAGACAAAGGTAATGCGCTTGGGCTCTTTAACCGCCCGTTTTTTTGCTGCCGTTGCCATAGTCTATCCCTGTCAGGTTTTGATTACCCGGTTCATCTCTTCCAGACTGGTCACGCCGCTGGCCACCTTGATCAGTGCGGCCTCGCGCAGTGTTTTGAATCCCTGCTGTTTTGCTACCCTGAGTATATCAATCGAGTTGCCGTTATCCATAATGCACTCGGCAATCTCGCCTGACATCTTCAACATTTCATATACCCCCACGCGCCCCTTGTAGCCACGGTTGCACTTGTTGCAGCCCTCGTGGTCGGCTTCAAACAGGTGCAGGTTGGGGATCTGATCCGGCGTGAAGCCCTCTTCCAGCAGGGTGGCTTCGGGCAGGGTGACCGGCTTCTTGCAGCTTTCACACAGGCGCCGGCCCAAACGCTGGGCGATAATCAGGCTGACCGAGGTGGCGATGTTGAAGGCTGGCACGCCCATGTTGCGCAGGCGTGTCAGTGTTTCAGGTGAGCTGTTGGTGTGCAGCGTCGACAGCACCATATGGCCGGTCTGGGCCGCCTTGATCGCGATCTCGGCGGTTTCCAGGTCACGAATCTCACCCACCATCACCACGTCAGGGTCCTGACGCAGGAAGGCGCGCAGGGCTTCGGCAAAGGTCAGCCCCACCTTGGGGTTCACATGCACCTGGTTTACCCCGTCAAGGTTGATCTCGACCGGGTCTTCCGCCGTGGAGATATTGCGCTCTTCGGTATTGAGAATATTCAGGCCGGTATACAGTGTCACGGTTTTACCCGAGCCAGTTGGGCCCGTCACCAGAATCATCCCTTGCGGGTGCTCAAGTGTAGACAGGTAGATCTCTTTCTGGTCAGGCTCAAAACCCAGTGCCTCAACCCCCATCTGGGCGCTGGTTGGATCAAGAATACGCAGCACGATCTTCTCGCCCCACAACGTGGGCAGGGTATTCACACGGAAGTCGATGGCACGCTTGGCCGATACCTTGAGCTTGATACGTCCATCTTGAGGCACACGCTTTTCGGAAATGTCCATACGCGACATAACCTTGAGGCGAGCTGACAGGCGCGAGGCCAGATTCAGCGGTGGCCGGTGAACCTCTTGCAATATGCCGTCAATACGGCAGCGCACCCGGTAGCTCTTCTCGTAGGGCTCGAAGTGGATATCCGAGGCCCCCTTCTTGATCGCATCCAGCAGCACCTTGTTGATAAAGCGCACAATCGGCGTGTCGTTGGCGGCTTCTTCAGCGGTTTCCTTGTCACTGGTCTCGGGCTGGTCTTCACCCAGCTCGATATTGTCGAGGTCGCTGTCTTCCAGCTCCTCCATGGCGCTGTTGGACTGATCGAGGTAGTGCTCCAGCCGGCGGCTGAGCTTGTCCTCTTCGGCAATCACCGCTTCGGTGGTGGTGCCGGTATGAAACTTGATTTCATCCAGTGCCTGGATGTTGGTCGGGTCGGCCAGCGCCACGAATACCCGTCCCTCACGCTTCATCAGTGGCAGCACCCGGTGCTTGCTGATCAGCGTATCCGAGATCAGCTCTTTCGGTACCGACTCTTCACTGAAAGCGTCAAGGTCAAGCAGCGGCAGGCCGAACTCTTCCGACGCGGCAGTGGCTGCCCGGTGGGCGCTCACCAGTCGGTGGGCAATGATGTAGCTGATAAACGACTGATTGGCATCACGAGACTGTACGACCGCATCCTGCGCGACTTCGGCGGAGAAAACACCATCATTGACCAGCCGCTTGGCCAGCCCTGTTAGGGGTTGTGATCCTCTGGACACCGGAACTCCTGTAAGCTGAGGCTCTGTCTTACGTACTAGTGGGCTATGATAGGGGCAATCAAAGCACAGCGGCAGTCAAACTGTAAACAGATCCCTCTAAAATGGCGTGCGTTTGATTCAGCTCAACTTAATTTTGCGTTAAGTTGGCGTTCAGGCTGGACAGGTGGGTAAAGGCTGGCCTAGTATCAAACTCAGCGTCGGGGGAACAGGAGTTGTGCCCGACTGCTGTACCTCTTATAGGAATGTTAACTCGCTGGAGAGATAACCATGAAAAAACAGATGAATCAGAAGGGTTTCACCCTGATCGAACTTATGATCGTTGTAGCGATCATCGGTATCTTGGCTGCGATCGCGCTGCCGGCTTATCAGGATTATACGCGTAAGGCGGCAAACAATGCTTGTTTGGCTGAGGCTAAGGGGGCGGCAAATGCGGCTTTGATCGCAATTGCTGAGGCTGATGCTGTGCCACAGCCGGCTGGAGCGTCGTGCTCGGCTTATGCCACTTTCCCAGGAGCTGCCGCTACAGCAATGACAGCTTTTACAGCTACTCCGAATGCACCTGGTGATCAGGATGCAGATGCAATTCAGTGTGATGTAAATGCAAACTGTAGCCTGAAAGCTGGACTTTAACGGGAAAAGGCTCAGAGTAGATTTGACCCTGAGGAAGCCCTGCACTGTCGGGGCTTCTTTGTCTTTGACCGATGTCCACAAATGCCGGGGGTGGCTATGAACAGGGCAAAGGGTTTTACACTAATCGAGCTGATGATTGTGGTGGTAATCATCGGTATTCTGGCTGCGATTGCGCTACCAGCTTATCTGGATTACGTGACAAGCGCGGCAAACAATGCCTGCTTGGGTGAGGCAAAGGGTTATACCATGAGTGTGCTGGTCGCTGTTACGGATGGTACTGCTGCTATTCCCGTACCTAATGAGTCCGCCTGCGACTGGATTACAGATGCCAACACCATTGCAAATCTGTCGGTCAACTCTGAAATTCAGGCGTATCCCGTTTCGCCGGGTGATACAGGAATTAGTTGTAATTTGAATGCAAGCACCTCATGTGTGCTCAGTGCGGGTGTTGGGCCTTAAAAGAGGAAAAAGGGGGGGGCAGACCCTGAGAGAAAAAGGGGACAGACCCCATTTCCCATTTACCAAAGGACGGTGAAAAAGGGGACAGACCCCATTTCCTGCCAGAAAAAGAGAGAAAAAGGGGACAGACCCCATTTCCCCATTTCTTAGACCCCATTTCCTGATATCGTGATGCTTCCATTAAACGGATTTGATGGGGGAGTTTTATGCCTCGCCGTGCGCGTATTGTTCTGGACGGTGTGCCTTTGCACATTATTCAGCGC